>DTZN01000166.1 GCA_012961365.1 Hydrogenothermaceae bacterium | reverse complement strand
TTTTTACAACGAAACGAGGTCAAGGTGGTAGTGGATTAGGACTAAATATTATTCACAATCTCATTCTTAAGAAATTACATGGTACAATAAGCATTGTAGACATTAAAAATGGTTTACACATATGTTTTAGTGTGCCTTATACAAAAATGATAGACTAAAAAAGAGAATGAAAATATGGCTAATTTGAAATTTGCTAAAAATAAAAAAAAGAGAGCCGTAGAACCTGTAAAACAATTTAAAATTTTAATAGTTGATGATGAAGAGTCAGTACATGAGATTACCGATAGTGCAATTGATTCTATGGACTTTTTAGGCTTTGCTGTTGAAGTTTTGCATGCTTTGAGTGCGAAAGAAGCTATAAAAATATTAGACGAGGAAGATGATATTGCAATAGCTTTTGTTGATGTTGTGATGGAGACGCCAGAGGCTGGGCTTGAACTCATTGACTATATTAGACATGAGCAAAATAATTTAAAAATCCGGTTAATTATCAGAACTGGACAAGCAAATAACTTTTCACAAATAGAAATAGTGAAAAAATACGACATTAATGACTTTAAAGAAAAAACAGAACTAACAATCGAGAGACTCTATACAACAATTCGCTCTGCAATCAAACAGTATGAACAAATAATAGAACTTGATAACAAATATAAAGATACATATAATCAATTAACGACTAACAGATTAACAAAACTCCCAAATAGACTCAAATTGATAGAGGATCTCTCAGCACAAAAGAGCAAAACTTTAATACTAATAGATATTGTTAGCTTTAGTTTTATAAATGAGACAAGTGGTTTTGAAGTTGGTGATTATATATTAAAAGAGTTTGGAGTTTTTTTGCTTAATATATATGGGGAAGATTTTGATGTTTATCATCTCTATGGTGATGTTTTTGGTTTAGTGCCAAAAACAGATAATATGATAGGACTTCAAGAGTATGTTCAAAAAATAAAAGAGGATATTGGTAAAATTCATTTTATTACAAACAATTTCAACAAAACTATCGATACAACCATAGGTGTAGTACATCAAAGCACTGATAACGTCATAAAAAAAGCAGAGCTTGCGCTGAAAGAAGCGAGAAACAATGGTAAGAATAAGATACAGTTTTATAATGGTGATATGAAAATTATTAAACATATACAGCAGGTGAGTTTTTGGGCGCCAATTATCAAAGAAGCAATAAAAAACAACAATCTGCTTGCATACACACAACCAATCTATGATGCACAAACTCATAAAATACATAAGTATGAGCTCCTTGTAAGACTCAAACATGATGATAAAATATATACTCCATATCATTTTTTAGAAGCAGCCTCTAGTAGTGGTCAACTTTACCGTATATTTCAGTTTATGTTTGAAGAAGCCTGTAAACTGGCCGCAAAAACAGGTAAGATGTTTAGTGTAAATATCGGAGACAGTGATTTGAGTGAACCTGACTTATTTACTTTCATTAGCACAACACTCAAGCGCTACAAAGTGGACACATCCCTGCTCACATTAGAAATTTTAGAGTATAAGAGCATTGGAAATGATAATGATGTAAAAGATACGATAAATAAAATACATGCACTTGGGATTAGTTTTGCCATTGATGATTTCGGCGTTCAGTGCTCAAACTTTGCTCAAATAAAAAATATTCCGGTTGATACTATTAAGATAGACGGTTCTTTCATTAAAGAGATCAACAGATCAAAAAATAGTTTTACTATCGCCAAAACAATCGTTGTTTTTGCTAAAGAGACAGGTATTAAAATTGTCGCAGAATTTGTTTGCAATAAAGAGGTATATGAGGTTGTGAAAAAACTTGGTATCGATTATGTGCAAGGGTATTACTTTGCTGAACCAACATTAGAACTACTTGAGGAGAAAAAATGAAAAACAAATTATTAACTTTTGTATTTACACTCAGTACTTTATCTTTACATGCATATGATATAAATATAAATGGATTTGTTAATGTTACAGCAGGGAAAAGTGATAACAATGAGACATCAATAGCAGGATATGAAAATACTAAAGCTACCTCTCAACGCAGTAATGCTGACTCGGTGAAGTTTCAACCTGACTCTTTAATGGGTCTTCAAATTTCAAGTAGTGTTTCTGATAATTTTTCAGCGACACTACAACTCATAGGCAGATATGATAATGATGTTGCAAGAATGGAAGTAGAGTGGGCATATATAACTTACAGTATCGAGCGTTTACAGGTTCAAGTAGGTCGATATAGACCCGCTATATATATGTATGCAAATACTCAAAATGTTGCACATAGTTACTTGTGGACAAGATTACCTATGGAGGTTTATAGTACTGTTCCAATAAGCTATCTAGATGGTATAAATCTTATTTATCATTATGAGTTTAAAAATGAAATAACTTTTGGTGCAAAAGCTTTTTATGGGAATAGAAAATCCATACAAACTTCCTTAGGAGTTACATATAAAACAATATATGATGACACCTATGGGACTGAACTCACTTTGAGTAACGACTATATAAATCTGAGAATGGCCTATGCACATACAACTCTCAGTACAATTTTTGGAACCGCAGTAGTAGATGACATCGATGGTTTAAAGATGGATAACAACAAAGCTGATTTTTATAGCTTAGGTTTCAGTATAGACTATAGAGATGTTGTATTTATAGGTGAAATAGTACGCAGAGAACTTGAACCATCTGTAGCAGAAGAGAGAATGGACAGCTACTATGTAACACTTGGCTACCATATAGATAAGTTTACCCCATATATTTCTTATGCCTCTCTAAAAGCAAAATTTGCTAACAAGAACAATCCTCAGTTCAAGCCATTTAAAGGTGAAGAAAATCATCAACAGAGTATAACTACTGGTGCAAGGTATGATATAAACCCGTCAACTGCTTTAAAAGCGGAATGGATGCAAACAAAACAAGCACATCTTAAAGACAAAGTAAGTGATACTACAACAAACCTCTATACGCTATCACTTAACTTGGTTTTTTAAGATAAGGGATAATTATTATGATTATTAAATATATCCTTTTTTTTACTCTAACACTATCAGGTCTTTATGGAGAAGTAGTTGTTGTGACAAATACTCACTCAAATATCGAAACTTTGGACAAACAAAGCGTGCGAAGTATCTTTTTGGGAAAGAAACAGTTTCTCTCTAATGGTCAGAGGATTACTATTGTTGATCAAGAGAGAGATAGTGAAGTTTTTACACCATTTTATATCATTGCAACAGGCAAACGCCCTTCTCAACTAAGTAAATATCGTATAAAAAGAATTTTTACAGGTGAGATTAAAGCACCTAAAAAAGTATCTTCCTCAGCTGAATTGATTGATTTTTTAACTAATCACAAAAATAGTATAGGGTATCTTAAAAAATTCGAGCTTACCTCAAAGTTAAAAGTACTTTACA
>DTZN01000165.1 GCA_012961365.1 Hydrogenothermaceae bacterium | reverse complement strand
TGTACTTTAATAAGAAATAATGTTTATTAGGTGAATACATGGATCTATCAGGTATTAAAAGTCTCATCTACAGGTACTACATAGAGCCCATTGAAAAACATAAAAACCAGTTTAGGAAATCTGGAGAGCCATATTATATACATCCAATAGAATCTGCTATTATCTTAGCAGATTTAAAGTTGGATAAGACATCTATTATTTCTGCTCTTCTTCATGATGTTGTAGAAGATACAGATACTTCTTTAGAAGAAATAAGAAATTTGTTTGGAGAAACTGTTGCAAATATTGTCAATGGCGTCACAAAAATAGGAAAGTATAATTTTGAAAGCAAAGAAGAAGAAGAGGCAGAAAACTTTAGAAAAATGCTTGTTTCTATGGCTAATGATATAAGGGTAATCCTTGTAAAACTTGCAGATAGACTTCACAATGCAAGAACCTTTGAATTTTTACCTGAAGAAAAACAAAGAAAAAAAGCAAAAGAAACTTTAGAAATATACTCTCCTTTAGCAGCTAGGCTTGGCCTTTGGAAAATAAAATCAGAACTTGAAGATATATCTTTTAAGTATCTTTATCCTGAGGAATATAAGAAAGTTTTAACATTCTTAGCACAGTCAAGAGAAAGACAAGAAAAATACTTAAAAGAAAAAGTTATTCCTCAAATAGATGAGATTTTAGGAAAACATGGTATTAAAGCAAAGATACAATACCGTTCAAAACACCTATACAGTATTTTTGAAAAAACTAAACGTAAAGGTTTAAAACTAAATGATGTGTATGATATATATGGTGTTAGAATATTAGTAGATACAATAAAGGACTGTTATTTAACATTAGGAATTTTACACTCGGCATTTAAACCTGTGCCGGGAAGATTTAAAGATTACATATCCTTGCCAAAATCTAACCTTTATCAGGCACTTCATACAACAGTGGTAGGTCCAGAAGGTAAATTCGTTGAAATACAAATTAAAACCCATCAAATGCATAAAATAGCAGAAGAAGGTATTGCTGCCCATTGGAGATATAAGGGAGGAGAAAAGTTATCAGAAAAAGATTTGAAATCTTTTGTATGGCTTAGGAATATTTTAGAAAGTATAAAACAAAATCCATCAAAAGAACTTATAAATACAGTAAAAGGAGACTTAATACAAGATGAGATTTTTGTATTTACTCCAAAAGGAGATTTAATAAAACTTCCTTCTGGAGCAACACCTGTTGATTTTGCTTATGCAATACATACTCAGATTGGACACAAATGTAAGGGAGCAAAAGTTAACGGTAGACTAGTTCCTTTAAATACAAAATTAAAAAGCGGAGATGTTATTGAAATTATTACTTCTCCATATAAAAAACCAAGTAGGCATTGGCTAGATTTTGTTGTTACATCCAAAGCTAAAACAAATATAAAACAGTATATAAACAAATTAGAAAGGAAAAGAGCTTTAAAATTTGGAGAAAAACTGTTAGATAGAATTTTAAGAAAGGCAAAGAGAAATATTACTACATTAACAGATGAAGACAAGGAAAAATTAATAAAAAGATTTAATTTTAAAAATTTTGAAGATTTAGTTGTAGCTATTGGTGATGGAAAGATTTCCTTAAACAAAGTTTTAAGAGCTTTAGAAGGTAGGGAAGAAGAAAAAACAAAAAAAATAGTAAAGCAGAATACCCAAACAGAAGGAATTATTGAAGTTGATGGAATAAGTAATCTTTTATGTCACACTGCAAAGTGTTGTAAACCTATTCCGGGAGATGAAATAAT
>DTZN01000164.1 GCA_012961365.1 Hydrogenothermaceae bacterium | reverse complement strand
ACCTCTCCATCTAAAAACTTCCCGTGGTTCTAAATATTTGTTTATCATTTCTTGAGCTTTGACATTTCCTTCCCAAGATACGGCTCTTTTATATTGAATTTCTACTTCTCTTCTATTTTCTTTGAACTGACGAATTATCCATAAAATACTCTCCATAATATCAACTGGTTCAAATCCTGCTACCACAACAGGAGTTTTGTATAAATCAACAATTTCTTTGTAAATTTTTGCACCTGCTATAACTGAAACATGGGAAGGTCCAATAAAAGCATCTATCTTAGCTTCTCCACTATCCATTATTGCTTTAATAGGAGGAGGAACTAAAACATGGTTTATATGGAAATAGACGTTTTTTATATTCTCCTTTACAACCCTTTCTATTAATGCTGTTGTCATTGGAGTTGTTGTTTCAAAACCTATTGCAAAATATATAACTTTTTTATCTGGATTTTCTTTTGCTATTTTTAAAACATCAAAAGGAGCATAGACTACCTTTATGTTTTTTCCTTTTGCCCTTTCCTTTTGAAGGGAACTTCTAGAACCAGGAACTCTAATCATATCTCCAAGAGTAGCAACTATATTGTCTTCATCTTGAGCTAAGGCTATAGCATGGTCTATTCTTTCTTTAGGCATTATACATACAGGACAACCAGGACCATGAATGAAATCAATTTCTTCAGGTAATAGTTGTTTTAGCCCATACTTCATTATAGTATGAGTATGTCCACCACAAACTTCCATGATATTTATATTTCTGTCAACTTCTTTTTGTATTAATTTAGCCAATGCTTGTATCCTTTTTGAATCCCTAAAATCTTTTATATAATCTATATTAGACATAATAACCTCCTTTATTTTAATAGTCTTTTAATTCTTCTTCTTCTATACTTTTTAAAATTTCCTCATATACTTTTAAACTTTCAAGGGCATCTTCTTCTCGCATTTTTGTCATTGCATATCCTACATGTATTAAAACATAATCACCTATCTCTACAGGCTCAGACATAAGGTCTAAAGACACTTTTCTTTTTACTCCCATTGTATCTACAATTGCATAATTATCAGGTAAAATTTCTACTATTTTAGACGGTATTGAAAGGCACATTTTTAGTCCTCCTTAAATAAATATTCCTCCAAATGCTATATTTTGTTTGTCTATAGGAAGTTTTCTATTTGTAATAATACTGTAATTTCCTCCAAAGTGTTTTAAAAACCTTCCTGTTAATACTGGGTTTGAAAAGAAATTTCCACAAATGGCTATATTTTTAAGTTTTAGTTTATCCATAATTTTTGCACTTTCTTCTTTTAGTCTATTTCCTAAGCTTTCAAAAATAGAAAAAGCAATCATGTTATTTTCCACACCAGCAATTTTATAAGATAAAACACTTTGAATAGTTTTTATCCAGTCAAAATAAAATATTCCATTTTCTTCTTCTAAAACAAAATCTACTATAAGTCCTTGATTGTTTGTAAAATCCAAAGATTTGCTTTGTAAATATAAGTATGGTTCTTCAAAAAAGTTTGCTTTATCCTTTGGAAATATATCTGTCAAATAGGCTATAAGATTAAAAATATGTGTCAAACTATTTAGGGTTTTCTTTTTAGCTTCTTCTTGTGGTTTTTGTAGTTTTTCTTTAACTTCAGGAAATTTCTTAATAAAGTTATTTACAAGTCTTTTTCCTTCTTCTGAGTTTTCTTTTATTTTTTCCAAAACCCAATATGCATCATTTTGTAGATTTCCAAAAGTTATAGAAGGCTTTATCCATATTACAGGTTTTAATTTTTCATTAAATCTTTTAACCGCAATTACATCTTGATTTGCATAATAAGAGAAGTATATTCCAACTGTTCCTTCTTCAAATTTGTTGTGTTCAGCAATGACAGATAGGATTGCTCCTTCATATGCTTTAAATGGTTTTTCGTCTTTATATTTGACTTTTATATCTTCAAATTCTCCATTTAGAATATTTACGTTATTTAATTTATCTACGAAATCTTCAAGTTGTAGTAGAATTTTTTCCTTTCTATCTATTAGATACTCACCATTTCCTAAATCTAAAGCTGCAAATTTATCAGCAACTGCCAAGTTACCAGTTTTTTTGGCCCTTATTATATTAGGTAAAATTCCTTTTTCACCTTCTTTTATTAGTGTATTTCCTTGGGCTACAAAGACATAAGTATCTTCTTGCTTATTTATAACTGGAAGGTCAACTTCAAGATGAAAATCTGTAATATCTTGGTTATCAACACTATCTACAATAAAAATATAGTTAATTCCTTTATCTGCTAAATGTTTAGCTAAAAGTATTAATATAGGTTCATCAGGTAATTTTATGTTTATAAAATTTTCAGCAAAACTAACAAGGCCTTTCTCTGGGAAATTTTTAATTTGAGCAATTAAAGTAGGCTTTTCTTGGGAAGCTAATGCTATTATTTCTGTTTCTGCTCTCCTAAAAAGTTCAACAATTGTTCTAACAATTTTTTCATAAGTAATCATTAATTTATAGGTTT
>DTZN01000163.1 GCA_012961365.1 Hydrogenothermaceae bacterium | reverse complement strand
GTTATAGAAAATACAAGGGATTTATCTTCTATTTTTATGGAAATTAAAAAAGGTAATGATAAAGTTACAGAAATGTTGACAACTTTAAATGAAGATGCAATAAAAATACATGGTTTTGTTTCTGAAATAATTCAACATATCAAAGGATTAAAAGATACTTTTGATGAAATTATAGAAATTGGAAATTCTGTGGATAGTAAAGCTAGAGAAAATTTATATGAGTATATAGATGTATGGAAAACATTAGTTGAAGGACTGGATACTTTAGATATTGAGATTTTAAAAAGGGTAATAGACCATGCTATATGGATGGATAATGTAGCAAAATCACTTGAAGGAAAATCTGACTGGATACCTACAGACCATACCCAGTGTAATTTAGGAAAATGGTATTATTCTAAAGGAAAAATGATTATAGATAAGTATGGTGCAAGAGCTGTTGAAATATTTACCTCTATTGAAGATGCACATGCTAGGCTTCATAATCTTGGTATTTCTGCTATAAATCTTCAAAAAGAGGGCAAAGCAGAAGAGGCATTTAAAAAAGCTGTTGAAATGTATAACTCATCAAAGGAAATTATTGACAAACTTTTTATGCTTTATGAGGAAATTGTTAAACATTCTAATAAATAGAGATAGGATTTATATCTATACTCATTTTAAAGCCCAATTTTCGGGCTTTTTCATATAAATCTTTTATAAGATGTTTTTCCTTAAAATCTACCAGTAAAACCTGTGCAATATTTTTATTTTTCTTTTTTTGTATGTATCCTTTTAAAACTCCTTTGTAATCAAAATTTTTTATATTATTTGCGTTTATCCATATTTCAAATAAATTTTGTAAGAATTCTAAATTTAAATTTTTCTTTTCAAATGTTAGTAGTATTATCTTTTTATATGGTGGAAGTTTTGACAGCTTCCTAGTTTCTAATTCTTGTTTATAAAAATCCTCTATTTTATTATTTAGAAAAGACTTAATAGAAATTTCTTCATATTGGTTTGTTATTAGGTAGTAATTTTCTACTGATTTTGAATAAGGAACAACAACATTTTTAAAAAAGTTTTCTCTACCTTTATAATCTGGAGTAAAAAGTGTAAAATCTGGAAAAATGTTAATAACAGTTTTAAAATTTTTAGGAATATACTCTAAATTTGTTATTGTAGTTGTTATTTTTATTGGAGTTTCTGTTTTTTCTTCTAACCTAGAAATGTAGTTTTTACCATATTGGAGTTTTAAAATTTCTTCAAGTTTTTCGATACCTGTTCCAACTTCTTCTAAAGGATTTTCACATTTTGGGCAAGTGTTTATATACTCGAATTTATCTTTGCATATTTCACATTTTAAAAACAGATTTACATTTTTATATATTTTTAAAGGCACATCACAGTTATTACAAATAACTTCCTCATCACACCTTGGACAGTATAAAAATGATGCATAAGCTTTTTTATTTGCAAGAATTAATGTGCTTTCTGTTATTATGTTTTTAAGTAGCACAGAAAATATTTTTTCTTTATCGTACGGATATATTTTAATTTTTGCTTTTTTGGGAATTTTTAGAAAATTTCTATTTATAGGAGATACTTGTCCTTTTTTATATAAAAAATAATTTTCCAAAGAAGGAATTAATCCTGAATAAATAACAGGGATACTTTTTTCCCTATGTATCTCATAGGCTATTCTTCTTATATCCATTTTAGGAGTTTTCATTGTTTTATAACTATTTGCATATTCTTCTTCAATAATAACAAGTCCTAAATTTTTAACAGGGATTAACATTCCTGAAAAAGTTGTTATAAGAATACCATTTTCTTTCTGAAGGTTTTTTATCGTATCTATAAGTTTTTTTTGCGAAATACCCTCAAAGTATGTATAAACTTTTGGAAAATATTTTGATACTTCTTCATAAAAGTAATTTATAGATTTTATATTTGGGAAAACAACAATAACACTTTTTTTTTGTTTTAAGAGACTGCTAAACAATTTTAAATATTCCCTTAGTCTATTTTCTGAAGTTTTCCCTGAGAATATGTAAAGTTTATTTTGCAATTTAACATTTGAATTTTCTAAAGGAGAAAAAAACTCTGTATTTTCTTTCTTTTTATACTCAAAATCTAAATATTTTCCTTTTATAACACCTTTTTTAATTAAAGATTGTATTGTATTTTTAGAAAATCCTGCCTCTAATATTTCTTCTTCTGTTGGAATTTGGAGCTTCTTTATAAATTCTAGAAGTTTTTTTTGTTTTTTTGTCAATTTTTCTGCTTTTTCTTTTACAATCTCATAAACTTTTGTTTCATACTCAAATTTTTTCCAAATACCTTTTTCTTTTTTCCATTTTAAACCTGCAGGTATAAATGAATATAAAGTTAATCCTAAAGGAGCTATATAGTAATCTGCTAACTTTCGTGCTATGTTTAATTCATTTTCTGTAAAAATTTGGAAATTATCTGGAATATCTTCTATATCTTTTACAGAAAAGTTTAAAATTTCATCATTAGAAGAAATTACTTTTGTTATTATTCCTGAATAACCAGTGTTCCTGAAAGGAGCTAAAGCTCGCTTACCTATTTGT
>DTZN01000162.1 GCA_012961365.1 Hydrogenothermaceae bacterium | reverse complement strand
TTCTGACCAACACCTACATAGAGTATTGGATTGCCAATAGCATATGCTAAACTTATTGCTGTACCCCCCTTAACATCAGCATCAACTTTTGTTAACACTATATAGAGATAAGGAGAACAAAGAAAAATAGCAAGAGTTCTGATAGTCTATAATATTTTGTGTAAGAAGGAAAAATAAAGGTTATTCCTATAAGTAAAGCAGACCAACTTATATATAAAAATAAAGCAAAAATCGCTTTAGCTAAGGCTGAAAGAAAAATTTTTAGGTTCTTAGGAATATTTAAAACTATCGCTCCCCTTACTTATCCCCTCCCTTTCGGAATGGGTCTTGCGAGCAACAAGGAGATAACCTCATTTATCTCTAGATATATTTACATATTTAATTTTCTTTATAGCCTCAAGAGCCGATTCAAGGTCTTCAGATACTAACATAAATTTATTTGCATGGTAGAAGACTAGTTTACCCCTCTCCATAAGGTATTCAGCAACATCATCTAAACTTATGTAATCCTGGTGTGGAGCCAACTTTATAATATTATAGTGATCCCTATTTCTAGAACTAGGCTGTATAACTACATGGATATCCCTCATCCTAAGAGCTACTTCATGGGGTGGAAGATCCTCGTCGAGGAGTAGTATATTTACATCGTTATAGATATATCGATCTGCCTTCGATAGAACATCATCAATCCTCTTAATCTCTTCACTCCTACTCCTGATATAGTTGTAGAACTTCTTTCCCAGCCATACAAGTATACTATATTCATCATCCTCTGGCGAGATATATGTTATCGATGCAAACCACCTAGTAAACATCCTCTCAAAAAACAGTATTTCACTTGGGAGGAGACAATTAATATATTTAATCATACCATATCTATCCCTTACATCAATATATCTAATATCTGGAATATCATATTTAACTAGCTCTGGAAAGTGATGCCTAATAACTAGTACGTGACTACATGGGATATCAATCGATTGATGATGATCCAAGAAATATGGTGGTTGATAACGACCTCCAATATCAAGATATATAGTCTCAGCCTCAAAAGAATCTACAGAGGATACCCTCTCTATAGGTACATTATATTTAAATGCTAGGAGGGCGGAGCCCAATAGATCATCTAGGTGGGCATTCCCACCATGGGTAACTATCTTCCTAACCCTAAATATATCCTCCATAGATATTCACCACATCCAATATCTCATCTCTATATCTATCATCAACCTCCTCCATCGGGGGTCTAACAAATCTTTTTATGCCTAGGTCAAGAGCTTCAAGAGTATACTTAATTACAGCGGGAAACATATAGGGGATCTTAAATATATTAGTGATTTTAGCTAAGAGTCGATATAGATTTATGGCATCACCATATCTACTCCCATAAAATTTTCTATACATCTCAATATATAACTTTGGAAAGATATTTCCAAGCCCTGGAATTACTCCATATCCCCCCAGCATAAGATTTGGTAGGCTAAGTAGATCAGAGCCTACATAGACTTTAAATCCATCATATGTAATATCTAGTACATCCCTTAGATAAGTTATATCATTATATGTAATCTTCACACCAGCCAAATTACTATATCTCTCCCTAAGCATCCTAAATAGTTGTGGCTCTGGAAGGATACCGGTATTAGATGGTATAACATATATTATAACCTCCTTCTCAGTATTGGCTAATATCTCTGTAAAGATTATCCACCTTGAAGTCTATATACTCCTGTACTATCATACCCTCCCAGATTGCATTTTGAGCATATCTTTTTAACTCCTCA
>DTZN01000161.1 GCA_012961365.1 Hydrogenothermaceae bacterium | reverse complement strand
GCCTGTTTCTGGGCTTTTGAATAGGCCTATCTTCACACCCTTCCTACCCTTTGGAGCTAAAACCCAAACCTTTATGGGGACTAGCTCAACCTCCTTACCAGTAGTTGGATCACGAACTTTAACAGGCTTCACACAAGGCATACCCACACACCCCACAAACTCCATGATTATTTTATCTCTTTCTGCTTTTGTTATTCTCATTTTTACTCCTCCTTGATTTTCATTAAGTTGTTGAAAAACTTTTGCCAAAAGTTTGTTTTTGGAGCTTTCTTTTTTCCTGTTGCTAAAAACTCGGCAAAAGAAAAAACATCTTGTGAATATTTTGTTTTTCTGTTTTTATCTAGTAATAAAAATCCTTCTTTTATTGACAATGGTAATTTTTCATCTTTTCTTACATAGCCATAAAACTCTACTCCTTTACCTGTAAATTTTCTTAAAACTCTATCTATGCCTTCATAAATTCTTTTTGCTTCTTCTACAGATGGAACCATATTTACAAGTAGTCCAAGCTCCATCATATCTGTTTTATATTCAAGTAAAATTCTTGAAATTGCATATGCATCTGCCGTTGATGTAGGTTCTGGAGTTGTAATTACAATTGTTTTATCTGCAGATAAGCAAAAATTAACAACAATCTCAGAAATACCTGCAGAAGTGTCTATTAACATGAAATCAAAATTAAGAGCTATATCCTTTAAAGAATTTATTAAGTATAACTGTTCTTTTGCTGAAAGATTTGCAAGTTTCTCTACACCTGAAGATGCAGGTATGTATTTAAAACCATATTTTGATATGTATATAATTTCGTTTATGCCTTTCTCTCCCTGTAGAACATGAATGAGATTATATTCTGGCTTTTCTCCTAGCATTATATTTATATTTGCTAGTGCTAAATCTGCATCTAAAATTAAAACTCTTTTTCCAAGTTTCTCTAAAGCATATGCTAGGTTAACAGTAAATGATGTTTTTCCTACTCCTCCTTTTCCAGAAGTTATGGTAATTACTTGGAAATTATCACTATTATGTTCGTTCTTTATAAGCTCCCTTAAAACTCTGGCTTGGTCTTTCATTTTAAACCTCTACTTTTTCAAGAAGCTCTTCTATCTCAAAAATATCATTTGGAATGTTTAATCCATTTGTAATAAAGCTTACTTTATAAGGTATATTTGCCAAACTCATTAAAAATTCATACTCTTCTACTTCATCAAACTTTGTTAATATACAATGGTGTATGTTGAAGTTTGAAAAATATTGAACTTCTCTTTCTATAACTGTATCTTTTTTATCTAAAGAAACTACAAGTATATTCTCTGAATTTTCTGACTGGGAGATATAGTTTATTAAGTTGGCTGTATCTTCTAAGTTTTTTAAATTACCCGGAGTGTCAAATAAAACATGGTCAAAATTTTCAAAATCATCTTTATAAGCAATAATATCTTTTTCTGATTTTATTGGAAAAAATGAGACTTGCATAATTTCACAGAATTTCTTTAAATTTTCAAAACCCCCAACTTTGAAAAAATCAAAAGAAGCAACAGCTACCTTTTTCTCTTGATTGAACTTTAAATTAGCTGCAAGTTTTACAACAGTAGTTGTTTTACCTGTTGCTATTCCTCCAAGTAAATTAATGAATTTCTTTTGTAGTTTTTTAGGATATATTTTTTTTCTTATGAATTCTGATTTTGATTTAATTTCAGATAATTTATAAATACTTTTATAAGAAAACCTTGAGGCAAACTTTTTTATCTCATCTTTTGAGTTTTTAAGGCTAATTACAATTTCAAAGAGTTTTTCTAAATTTTCTATATCTTTATCTGATGTAAATTCTGACCTTAATTTTTCCCAAAAATTGCGTTTTTCTTTGTTTTCTTGGTATTTAATAGGATTTGCTGATGCTGCTATTATTTCAAACTCATTTTCTACTTCTTTTACAGAAATTATTATTGCATCTTCTCCCAGCTCTTCGTATATCTTAATCCAGCCTGTTTGCAAATCCGGAGCAATAAATTTTTTCATATACATCCCAAAACCTCCTCCTGTATGATACAAATCATATAGTGCAATAAATATGCCAATTCAAAAAAGCTATATATTTAGTATGTTTTTAAAAATTTCTTATATTTAAACCTACACTAAACTGCCAAAAAAAGACTGCACTAGTAAACTACAATTATTGCAGAGGCTACAGAGTAAGTATTTTCATGGGATATAGAGATACTAATTTGGAACTTTTTGGAAGGAGATTTCTCAAGGTGCAGTAAAATTTCTGCAGGTAATCCATATTTACCTAAAATTTCTATTTGCTTGAAAAAAAGTTTTTGATTAAATGCTTGAAAAAAAGCTTTTATAACAGCTTCCTTACATGCAAATCTAGAAGCAAGGCATTGGATATATTCCTTTTTCTTATAGCAATATTCAAGTTCTCTTTTAGTATATATCCTATTTAAAAACTTATTTCCAAATTTATCCACCGTTTTTTCTATTCGGCGGTTTTCTACAATATCTATACCTGTAAAGATTTGCATTTTTCTATAATTTCTTCAGTTATTTCTTTAGGGTTTTTTCCATCAGTTTTTATGTGTGTATGTGCCATAGAATACACATTTTTTCGCTTTTCATATAACTTTTTTAAGTCATCTAAAGGTTTATTTAATAATGGTCTGTTTGGGTCATTTTTACATCTATTTAATACTTCATCTAAAGAAACATCAAGCCAAATAACTATTCCATTTTTTTTCATAAATTCCATATTTTCTTTGTCTGCTCCAAGTCCTCCTCCTGTTGATACTACATAGCCTTTTTTATTTTGGAATTCTTTTATTTTTTCTTTTTCTAAATTTCTAAAATACATTTCCCCATTTTCTTTAAAAATTTGAGGAATTTTTTTGTTTTCCTGTTTTTCTATTTCTTCATCTATATCAATAAATTTTAGATTAAGTTTTTCTGCAAGCAATTTCCCAACTGTAGATTTACCACTTCCCATAAAACCTATCAGGAATATATTCATTTTGCAAATTCTCCTGTAATTTTTTTTATTGTTAAAATTGCTAAATTATGTTGATAGATAACATTTAGCTTATTTATATAAGCTTCTTCTAAGTTTTTTTGAGCTTCTAAAACCTCTATTATTGAACCTACTTTATACTTATACCTTTCTGTTGCTAATTTTAAAGCTTGCTTTAATGCTTTTATATTCTGATTTATAGCTTTTAGCTGAATTTTTGACGCTTTTATATCTAAAACTGCTGTTTCGTAGTCTTTTTCTAAATTTGCAAGTTGTTCTTCGTATTTAATTTTTTCTTTTGCTGAACTTATTTGAGACTGTATTGCTTTGCTTTTTGCATTTAATCCATCAAAAAGTTGCCAATTCAAAGATAAATTTAAGACATATCCCTTTCTAACTACTTCATTTAAAGCTGGAAAATCTCTTGTATTATAAAGCTCATAAGAAGCTTGAAAATATAGCTTAGGATATAAAGATGATGTATAAAATTTTGCTTCTTCTTTCTTTATTTTTGAAGTCTTTTCTATTACTTTTAGATGAGGATTATTTTTTAAGTTTTTTTCTGTAGTTATTTCTTCTTTAAATATTGTAATATTATCATTTGGATTGATATTTTTATTTATAAATAAAAACTTTTTTAGATTAACTAAACTATCTCTGTAAATTTTAGCCGAAAATAATGAGGTATTTGAACCTTTTTCAGATTCAGAAACACTTGCTGTTAAATAGATTATCTGATTAAGATCGG
>DTZN01000160.1 GCA_012961365.1 Hydrogenothermaceae bacterium | reverse complement strand
TACACTCTACTGCGAGAAGAGTTCCATAAGGAAAAAAAATCCAAAACAGTTTTTGTAGGTAGAATAAGAAAAGATTTTTCTAATAAAAAAACAATTAATTTGTGGATAGTTGCAGATAATTTAAGAAAAGGAGCGGCAACAAATACTATTCAAATTGCAGAAAAACTCCTAAGAAATTAAATATCGCCCAATTGAGGTCTTACAATAATATCTTCTACAACTGTAGAGTCAGAAAGAGAATAAGCATTAAAAACTAAACTTGCAATATCATCTGCATCAATAAATCTTTCTTTTGGTAAATCTACAGCTTCCCAACTAGCAGTAAAAACAGCTCCTGGCATTACATTACAAACTTTTATATTGAAATTTATAAGTTCTTGTCTCAATGCTTTTCCCATTCCTATCATAGCAAACTTAGAAATTCCATAACTTCCACCATTAGGGTATGCTTGCAAACCGGCAATTGATGCAATATTGAAGATGTATCCACCTTTGTTTTTTTTCATATTAGGAATAATAGCTCTAGACATTCTATATGCCGAATACAAATTTGTTTCTATCATTTGTTCAAGAACTCCTTCTTCTTCATTATGTACTTCTCCAGGAAAAAAGACTCCTGCATTATTTATTAGTACATCTATTGTATTAAACTTAGTCAACACATTCTTAGAAAACAATTCTAATTCTTCTTTTTTAGAAACATCACAAACTTCTGAATAAATAACTACATCAGAATTTATTTCAAAAAGGGTTTTTACAGCACTTTCTAAAGAGTTTTCGCCTCTTGAACATAAAGCAATATTAAAATTGTTCTCTACAAATTTTTTAGCTATTGCAAATCCAATTCCTTTACTTGCACCAGTTATTACAATTGTTTTTTTCATAAATAATTACTTTTTGTTTACTTTTAGGTGTTAATAGAAATTTTAAATACTAAAAATTAACACAAATATATAGTCATTTTGCTATCACTTGCTTAACTTTGGCATCTTTATGAAAATATTACATCATTTTGGTTCATATATATTAATGCTTTCGGCTATGTTTACAAGGCCCGAAAAAATGGGGATGTACTTGAAAGAAACCGTGCGTCAGATATATTCTATTGGAATTGGTTCTTTGCTAATTATTGCTATAATTTCAACATTTTTAGGTGCAGTAACAGCCGTGCAATTTACATATCAACTTGCAGATATTGGTTATATACCAATGTGGTGGATGGGCTTAATTGTTAGAAATTCTTTAATTCTTGAAATGGCGCCAACTATTACGGCATTAATGCTAGCAGGAAAAGTAGGTTCAAATATAGCATCTGAATTAGGAAGTATGCGTGTTTCAGAACAGATTGATGCTTTAGAAATAATGGGTGTAAATACAAATGCATACTTAATAGGTCCGAAAATTATTGGAGCATTATTTAGTATTCCTTTTTTGGTAATAATTGCAGTATTCTTAGGTTTAATAGGAGGAGTAATGGTTGGTCCTATGGGAAATTTTTATTCCGTAACAGAATTTGTAAGAGGAATGCAAGACGGTCATGACCCTTATACAGTGTTTATTATGATTATGAAATCTGTAGTTTTTGCTTTAATTATTACTACAATTTCAGCTTATCAAGGGTTTTATGTAAAAGGTGGAGCATTAGAAATTGGTGCAGCAAGCACACGTGCTGTTGTAAACAGTTCTATTGTTATTATTATTGCTAACTTTATAATTGCATTCTTGTTTCTATGATAGAAGTAAACGACATAAAAAAAAGGTTTGATG
>DTZN01000159.1 GCA_012961365.1 Hydrogenothermaceae bacterium | reverse complement strand
TCAATTATCACTTTTAAAGCATTTCCAAGTATAGAAAAACCTTTTTTGATATAATCCCAAAAATTACCAAAAAAAGCTTTGACTTTATCCCAATGTTTTACGAGCATATATCCTGCAAAACTTAAACCTGCAATAGCTGCAATTGCTATGCCTATTGGATTTAACATTAAAGCCCTGCCAAAGAATAGAGCACCCCTTCCAGCAATATATAAACCTTTACTTGCAAGTGTTGCCAACCTCCATATTTTAAATAATCCACCCCCAAGCACAAAGGCTGATATTTTTGCAATGTTAAAGACCAAACTTGCACCAATAGCAGCAGTTGCAAGACCAAAAAAGCCCACCGTCCCAAAAGATATAGCTTTGCCTAAAGTTTCATGAGTTTCAATAAAAGCTGTAATTTTTTCTATTCCTGAGCCAATAGCCCCAATAACTTTATTTAAAGGTGGTAATAAAACGCTGCCAATAGATATTGAGAGCCTTTCAATTCTGTTGGTTAATAATTTAAGATTATTTTCTGTTGTCTTGGATCTTGTCTCAAACTCTTTTTGTAATGCTCCTTGATATTTTGTCTTCTCCGATACTATATCTAACGCTTTCGCATACTGATCTATGCTTTCAATTAAAAGAGCTATATCATCTGCATATTCAGCACCAAACATTTGAGCTATTACATTTTTTTGAGTTTCTTTATCAAACTGTTTTAATCTATGTAAAAAGCTAAGTAACGCTCTTTCTGGGTTTTGTCTTTGTAATTTTTTAAAATTTTCAATAGATATAATTTTTTGAAAGGCTTGTTTAAACTGTGTACTTTGTATTTCTACTGTATTTAATTTCCCCAAAAAAGCATTTACCGCTGTTCCTGCTACTTCTGGGGGTTTTCCTAACGCAATAAAAGTATCTGCTAAAGCTGCAGCACTTTCTTTTGTGAGACCAAATTGTTTAGCTATACCCCCAATTCTCCCTAAAACATTAATAATATCTCTCTCTTTTGCAGCTGTATTGTTTCCAAGAGCATTTATAGCATCTGCTAATTCTTCAGCTTCTTTCATAGATAAGCCATATACGTTAGATAGCTTTGCGAATGCTTCTCCAGCTTGTTCTGGTACCATATCAAAAGCAGTTGCCATTTTTGCTACAAGTTCTGTAAATTCAGGTAAATCTTTTACGTCTATTCCGAGTTGTCCGCCTTGAGCTGCAATCTGTGAAAGTTCTATAGCTGTCAAAGGAATTTTAGTAGATATTTTAAGAATTGTTTTTCTGAATTGCTTCTCTTGTTCTTTACTTACAAAATCTACAACTTTTTTTACATCAGCAAAAGCACTTTCAAATTCTATCGCCGGTTTAATTGTTGCTCCAATAGTCATAATAGCTGTAGTTGTTATAGCTCCAAATTTTGAACCTTGTGTTACTATTCTTCCAGAAATCTCTCCGAGCTTTGTTTTTCTCCTAACTTCATCTAAAGTCTTGCTAAGTTTTTGTGTGTCTTGTCTTAAATCTCTTATTGATATTCCGGCTTTTACAGCTTCAAGTTTAACTCCTTTGATTTTCTGTCTATAAATCTCTAATTTTCTATCTATTTCTTCTGTTGTTTTGCCAAGTCTTAAATACTCCTGTCTTAGCCTTTCAAGATTTACAACTGTGTT
>DTZN01000158.1 GCA_012961365.1 Hydrogenothermaceae bacterium | reverse complement strand
TTTGATATTACAAAACTTAGATATAATAAAATTATTATTATGACTGACTCAGATATAGATGGTTCTCATATAAAAACTTTACTTTTAACTTTCTTTTTTAGATTTTTCCCCGGTCTAATTGAAAATGGTCATGTATATAAGCAATTTAAAAATCAAAGTTCCATTGCCCCCAACTGTGGTCTTGTTATCGATAGAGACTTAAATGCTTCAAATTCTTCTACAGTAGAGTTTTTGCCACCTATATGTCCTATTTCGGCCCCAATAGAAACAGTTATTCCTTCAGGTTCTATATCCCTTATAAATTTAGTCATCTTCGCTGTATTGATATAGTTATCATACTGTTGCTTTTTTAAAGTTTCTTTTGAATAATCTACTAGGGTAGAAGGGTCAATATCTATATTATAAAATCCTGCTTTTATTGCTTCTTCTGTTAAGTCTTTTATAACTTGAAGTTCTTTTTCAGGGTTTTCTGCATACTTTTTAGCATTAAATTGGAAGTGGTCTCCTTGTATAAATACAGGTCCCTTATACCCTTCTTTTATAGCTGCTGCCAAAACTGCAGATGCATACTCAGAAGGTCTTTGGAAGGTATATCCTATTTCTGATTTTGCTATTTCAAAAATAAAAGCTCCAACATCATGTTTTAAAGCAACTTTAAAAATTTGCCTTGCTACATCATAAGTCATTCCTCTAATATTTACTGCTGGTGTTGTAAAATCTCTAACTTCTCCTCTTCCCATTGCCCTATAAAGAGTATGAATGGAAGATGCAATTGCTCCAAATTCGTTTGCTATATCTCTTATTAATTTTTTAGCATTTTCTTTGGTGTTATCATCTTCAGAAAAAACAGCTGTATATATTAAATCATCTATAACTGTATCTCTTAGCTTATTTTCGTCTTTTATGTCTACTCCATCTTCTTTTATTTCTACTGCTTTGCTCACTATTTTTGTTAATTCATCTATATTTTTTGCTATAAAAGGCATTTAAACTCCCTCCTTTAGAGGTTTTAGTTTTGAAAAAAATTATAACAAATATTTTGAATAATTTTATGTAGTTTTTCATACTATAATATATAAGTTTGGAAAATTTTTTGGGAGGAATATTTTGCGTTTTGATGGCAGAAAGCCTAAACAAATAAGACCAGTAAGAATAACAAGGGATTTTAACATTTATGCAGAAGGTTCAGTTTTAATAGAGGTTGGTAACACTAAAGTTATAATTACAGCCTCTATAGAAGAGAAAGTTCCTCCTTTTTTAAGGGGTTCAGGACAAGGTTGGATAACTGCTGAATATTCTATGCTTCCACGGTCAACAGAAAGTAGAAATATAAGAGAAGTTGTTAGAGGTGCTCCTTCTGGTAGAACTCAAGAAATCCAAAGGTTAATAGGTCGTTCTTTAAGGGGAGTTGTTGATTTAAAGAGGCTAGGTGAAAGAACTTTATGGGTTGATTGTGATGTTATTCAAGCAGATGGAGGGACAAGAGTAGCATCTATTACCGGAGCTTTTATTGCAGTTGCAGATGCTATGATAAAATTAACACAACAAGGTATAGTTCAAAAAAATCCTTTAAAAGACTATGTAGCAGCAATTTCTACAGGTATAGTAGGTAATGAAGTTGTTTTAGATTTAAACTTTAAAGAAGATTCATCAGCCAAAGTTGATATGAATTTAGTTATGACAGGAAGTGGAGAGTTTGTTGAGGTTCAAGCAACAGGTGAAGAATTTACCTTTTCTCAGGAACAATTTAACCAAATGATTGAGTATGGGAAAATTGGCATAGAAAAATTAATCAATATTCAAAAACAGTTTATTGAAGGTGTTCCATCACTTGGTCATTGGAAAAGAAAAGATATTAAAGAATTTGTTTATACAGATGAAGATTAAGGAGGTAGACAATTGTCAAACTCTTTAGTAATCCTTGGTAGCCAATGGGGAGATGAAGGAAAAGGTAAAATAGTGGATTTACTTGCACCTGAGTATGAGTATATTGTTCGCTATCAAGGTGGAAGTAATGCTGGACATACAGTGATTGTTGGGAATAAAAAATATGCTCTTCATTTAATACCTTCTGGAATTTTGCACGATGGAAAGAAAAATATAATTACCAATGGTGTAGTTATTGCTTTAGAAGAACTTTTAAGAGAAATGAAAAAAGTTTCAGATGTTGTTGGTAATTTTGAAGGTAAACTATTTATTAGTGATAGAGCTCATATAGTTTTTCCTCATCATAAAATACTTGATGGATTATCTGAAAAAGCAAAAGGGAAAAATAAAGTAGGAACTACTCTTAAAGGAATAGGTCCTGCTTATATGGCAAAATACGCAAGAACTGGTATAAGAATAGCAGACATTTTTGACCCTCCTTACTTTAGAGAAAGGTTAAAAGCATCAGTTAGTGAAGCTAAAGAAATAACAGAAAAAGTTTACGGTGAGAGATTTGACATAGATATAAATAAGGTTTACTTTCAGACTTTAAAAATGTTTGAAAAAATTGAAAACTTAGTTGCAGATACATCTTTAATGTTAGATAAAGCCCTTAGAGAAAATAAAAAAGTTTTATTTGAAGGTGCTCAAGGAACAATGCTTGATATAGATATGGGAACTTACCCTTATGTTACTTCTTCAAACTCATCTGCACTAGGGCTTTGTAATGGAACTGGAGTTTCTCCAAAATTAATAGGAACTGCTAAAGTTTATGGGGTTAGTAAAGCTTACGTAACCAGAGTTGGAGCTGGACCATTTCCTACGGAACTTTTAGATAAAGATGGTCAAAAACTTAGAGATGAAGGTTTTGAATATGGAACAACCACTGGAAGACCAAGAAGGACAGGCTGGCTAGATTTGGTAGCTCTTAGATTTGCATCTAGAATAAATGGAATGGATGGTATTATTATTACAAAACTAGATGTTTTAGACCACTTTAATGAAATAAAAGTTGCAGTTGCCTATGAGTATGAAGGAAAAGAAATTAGAGATTTTCCAGCCCAACTAAAAATATTGGAAAAGTGTAAACCTATTTATAAAACCTTAAAAGGTTGGGATAAATCCACAAAAGGGATAAAGAAAAAGGAAGATATACCAGATGAAGCTTGGGAATTTATTAGAATAATAGAAAAAGAAACAGATACACCTGTAGTTATGCTTTCTACAGGTCCAGAAAGAACAGAATATGTATGGGTGAGATAAAATGGAAAAACAAACTTATGGTTTAAATCCAGAAAAACTTCCTACAGTTGGGGAATGGTTTAGTGATAATATAGGTCTTTTAATAGGAATGATTATATTCTTTTCTGTTTTAGTTTTTGGAGTATGGACTATTTTAGATAAAGAAAAAAAATCTGGTTTTTGGACAAAATTTTTAACCTCTTTAACAGTGGGTTTTTTTATAACTACTTTGTTTTTTGTATATAAAGTAGTTATAATTGGGCTTTCGAGGTTATAAATGCAAGACTTAGCTATTAAAGTTGTTAAATTTTTAAAGGCAGAAGAAGAAAAATTTCAATCTATTGAAGAAGTATTTAAAGAAAACAATTTTTACGAAGAAAAACTAAAAATTGTAAGGTTTATTAATGATTTAATGAATAAAAATAAACTTTCAAGATGGCAAATAAGGAAATTAGTTGCTGAGATTTTTGAAAAAGCAGGAATAAATTTAGAAACAGATAATATAAAAAAAGTTTTGTTTTTAGTATTAACTAATGCTATAAATGAAAGAAGACCATCTCCTTCACCTTTATATTTTCTTTATCATAACCATAAAATACCAAAAAGACATGCAATAATTACAGATTTTAATTTATACCCGTTTTTAAAAGAAAAGGTTAATGAATTAACTCCTGAAAAAAAACATCTTATTTTATTTAGTATTTGGACAGAAGGAAGTTTAATAAAAGAAGGGGTTTCTTATTATTTATCAATTTTAGACTATTTTCTATTTTTGCTTTTAGATAGAGCTTTATATGAAGAACTTATATCTTTAAATGAAATCCTAAAAGAAAAAAATAAAACTTTGATAATTGATGAAAAAAATTTCGCTTTTTTAATAAATATATTGTTTAATGGGCTTTATCAGTATTACACAGGAAAAAAAGGAACTCTTGGAATTTTAAGTAAAGATAAAATTAAATATTTAGTAAAAGCAAAAAAGTTTGTTAAGGAAGTTTTATCTGATGAGAAAGAGGAAGAGTATCTAATAAATTTAGCAATAGAAGATGAATTATTATCAGAAAATAGAAAAAAATATTTAAAACAAGAAGATGTTCAAAGGCAAATTTTTCAAGAAGCAAAACAAAGGGATGTTTCTGAAATAGATAAAATAGATGCTGTTTCCTGGTTAATAGGATTAGAAAATTTAGTTCCTGAAGTTTTTTTTGAATATTTTTCTCTAGATGATTTTGATAGTTTTATTCCTCAGCTGGAAGAAGATATAGCAGTAGATAAAGAAAAGTTATATGAAGGGCTAGAAATATTCCTAAGAAAACTATTTAACAACCCAGCTTTATATAATGGTAAAAGTTTAAATAATATAGCGAGCCTTATAGATAAAAAGATATCTAGCTTAAAATCTGATTTTATATTTTGGAAAGGTGATTTTGAAAACTTTCTAAAGCAAAATTTAAAAGAAAATATAAATAGTGACCTAAAAAAACTCTATTCAAAATATAAACTTGGACAAATTGATAGAGATGAATTTAAAAACTGGCTTACCTTGTTTGAAGCAAAAGAAGACATTGATAAAAATTTATTAAAGTTTGTTAAAAATGGATAAATTCAAGGAGTTTTTTCTAAAAGCCGATTCATTTTTTCATGATGTGAAAGAAAATGTAGAAAATTTTGAACTAAATATGTCTTTTTTCCTTTTACAAGAAGCATCAAAATACTATCTTAAATCTTTGCTTTCTTTCTATGAAATAGATTTTCCAAAAGAAGATACAATTGAAGAATTGATAAATCAAATAGAGACAAAGACAACAATAAAATTACCTCCTGTAAAGGATATTGTAGTAGAACTTGATTATGCATATTGTGAGGGAGGTTGTAGCTTAAATATTATATACAAAGATTTACCTACAAAATATATCCAGCCAATAGAAGATTTAAGAGAAATAATTATTAATGAAATAGGGGAATATAATCTAAAGTAAAAAGAGGCAAGAAAGCCCCTTTTTTTTAGAATTTAGAATGTAAATCCAGCTTCGACTCTTAATACTGTATTAGATTTATCTCTATTGTACCCTTTGTTTTTTACAGTTGTGAAATCTACAGCCTTATCATAATTATAGTAAAACACTTCTGCCCTTAAATATCCAGACTTAAAATTGTAAGTTGGAGTGAGTGCTAAGTCCCACCCTTTATCTCCAAGATAAAAAACTCCTGAATTATTAGCATCAAATGTTTCAAACCTTACAGGTACGGATATATTTCCAAGTTTAGGTATTACATAAATAGCCAATGCATATCCATTGTTATCTTTTCCCATTTGATAATCAAAGTCTGCAGCAAGATCTAAATTATCATTGAGAGTCTTTGAAATTATAATATCAAATATATTTGTTTCTTTATTGTCATTTTTATCGTAGTAAGAAACAACATAATCAACAACACCTAAAGAACCTAAAGAACCAACAGACCATGCCCCATCATTTCCATCATCATTAATTTCTCCAAATAAACTTATATTTTCCATAACATCATAAGTTAATCTTGCACCACCATAGTAAACAGGTTGTCCTGCCCATTGTGTAGATATAGTTATGTTAGGATTTGCATAGGTATTTGCTACTTCATAGCCAACTAGTGTTGCAAGAACACCAGCATCTAAAGTTAAACCTTTAATTGGTTTGATAGTTAAGTATCCATATTGAAATCCAAAGTTGTCACCAGTAAGAGATGCTTCAAGATTTGGATTTATAGCATTATTTGCTAAATATCCAAATGCTGCTGTAAATCCAATGCTTCCAACGTTAGCTCCTTTTGAAAACTCAATTAAAAAGTTTGTTACTTCAAAACCTTCTTTCTTGGAATCTTCATAAGAGTATCCAGCAGAAAATCCTCCATGAACATCTACTGGTAATTTTAAGTTTACTTCTGAAGCATTAACTGCTCCAGTTAACAATCCTGCTACTGCTAAACTTCCCAATACCTTTTTCATATATAAGCCTCCTTTTTAAAATTTTGTAATAATAAAATAAATAGTAAAATAACAATATTAGTATATTTTTAAACTTACATGTTAAAACCTCTTTCTCCATGAGTAGCTTCATCTAATCCCATAGTCTCAGTTTCGTTAT
>DTZN01000157.1 GCA_012961365.1 Hydrogenothermaceae bacterium | reverse complement strand
TTTCAATTCCCAAATAAACAATAAAATCCGAACTATACAGGACTACATATTCAGTTTCCAAGTAGCCTTGTTATTAGATTTAATTAAAGAAAATTATCCATATAATTTTTTTCTATTCCAATAACTTTTTTATTTATATTCTTTGGGTTTTGGACTTCAAAAAAATAAATACTATCTTCTTTTGTATCTATTATATTTAACACTTCACTTTTGCATTTTGCAAGTTTACCTTCCGAAATTTCTCCCTCAAATGTAGAAAGCTGGCACCAATATAAATATTTTTTTAAGGTTTTTCTTACCTTATTTAGTCTTTTATCGTCAGAAATATCATAAGTAACTATCACATACATCTTACCACCATGCTTTAAATGGTTTATAGTCTTCATCAGATATAAAATGTTTTATCAGTTTATAACATTCAAATCTTATGAGTTGTTTATATGAAACTTTTCTTTTTAGCTTTCTATGTTTTATGGTTTTTGTAAGTTTTTCTTCATAGGCTTTTAAGAACTTTTTTCTGCCATTTTCATTTAAATATGCATAATTTAAATCTATATTAAAGTCTTTTACTGTTATTATTCCAGTATTAATTAATGAAATTATTATGGAATCTATAATAAAAGGTTTAAATATTTCTGCAATATCTAATGATAATGAAAATCTTTTTTCTTGAGGGGCATGTAGAAAACTAATAGTTGGGTCTAATTGCGTTCTATATATTTCTGTTAAGATAGAGTTATACATTATAGAATTACCAAAACTAATTAATGCATTTATTGGATTGTTAGGTGGTCTTTTTTCTCTTTTTTCTATATAAAAGTCTTTATTTTTTATTATCTTATTAAAAAGTTGATAATATCTATCTCTTATATTTCCTTCTATCGCCATTAGTTCTTCAATAGATTTTGTTTCAAAAATCTTAGGAAAAAGTTCTTTTTCTATATCAGAATATTCATTTTTATTAACTCCACTTTTTCTTAAATTCCGTAGTATATGATGTACTGCACCTTCTACAAAGGATATGGCAAGATACTGCCTTTTTTGAGGATTTATATAGTGTTTTGCTTGTTCTATAACAAGACTACCTGATACATTTTTTCTTCGAGGTAGAAATGTTCCTGAATAGTATCCATAATAGTTAAATATATGTATAGGTATATCAAATTGGGATAGATAATTTAAAGCTTTTGTATTTATATCTACCTCTCCAAAAATATATATAGCGTCAATATCATTGATTGGTAATGCTTTTTTTTCTACTTTTTTATCTATTTCTCTTTCAAAATAAAGAGTATTATCTTTTCTCCTTAATCTGCCATTTGAGTTTATATAAAATCTCCTTGACATGAATAAAAACTCCTATACATAACAAAACTCAAAATATGCACACTTTTTACAGTAAGGAACATCTATTTTAGGCGGTGGTTTTGTGTTTTTTAAAATTTTA
This sequence comes from Hydrogenothermaceae bacterium, assembly GCA_012961365.1. GTDB lineage: Bacteria > Aquificota > Aquificia > Aquificales > Hydrogenothermaceae > Hydrogenothermus. The sequence continues at coordinate 1,633 of DTZN01000157.1, read as the reverse complement.
TTTATTTCTACTAAAGTTTTTTCTATCTCTTTTTCATCTTTTTCTGTTAGCTCTATAAACTCTCTTTTTCTTTGTTTAGGATAATTTATTATTCCTTTTTTCTGTATTCCAAGATTTTTAAGGTAGTATAAATAATATAAAATTTGCATTTTATCGGCAGTTTGCATTTTGTCAGAGTATTTGATTTCTCTAATGTTAGATATATCAACTATATCGATAGATATTAAGTTATCAATTAAAACTTCCTTAGGTTTATCTCTTTTATAACTTTCTTCGTGTAATAGTTTTCCCATAAGAACTTTATCTGATTGGTTCTCCATGGATATTTTTCTATCAAAAAGCCATAATTTTCTTTTGCAGATAAAATAATAATTAATTTTTACTCCATTTGTTTTAAGTTCTTCAAAATCAATTTCTGTTTCCATTTTTTTCACACTTTTCTATAAGAAATCTATATCTTCTTTTTCTTTGTCTAATCTTAAACCTAATTCATCATCATAATCAAAACTTACTATAAATAAATTTTGCTTCATACCTTTTGGTGTTATTGATGTGGGAAACTTATTTTTCAGTCTAAAAAAAGGTAAACTTAAGGAAAAAGAGCTTAATTTTTGAATACTTAAAAGCTTCTCTATTTTATCTAAATTTTTGTCTAATATTTTCTGGATAAGATTTTCTATTTCTTCAAGATTTTTTTGATATATATTTTCAGGTATTATGTCTAAATTCAGAATTTCTCTAAAAATTTTCTGGGCATCTTTTTTATTATCTGCCTCATAACCAAACTCTAAAAGTTTTAAATTGTCCTCAAATTTTTTATAAAATGCTGTCTTTTTTATCTTTTCTGTATTAAAAACTTCTTCCATAAGATTTTGCTTATCTTTGTCTAGTAAAATCTGTTCATCATATTTTTCTAAAGCCATTTTTGTAAGGTTAATAATTTCCGTGTTGTATATTTTTCCTTTATCTGATGGGTTTTGTGTTAACACATATATATTAGGATTATCTGTTTCGTCTATATTTCTACCTTTCCTTCTGTAAACTCTTCCCATTCTTTGTATTAAGGAATCAAGGGTTGTTATTTCTGTAAATAAAACATCATAATCTATATCAAGTGAAGCTTCTATAAGTTGCGTAGTTATCCATATAACAGGTTTTTTATTTATAAAATCTTTTTTTATTTGTTTTTCTTTTTTCTGTCTGTCTTTTCTTATGAATAATGAATGAAGAAGTTTTATATTTATATTTTTATAAGTTATGGCTTTTAATTTTTTAAAAACTTCCTGTGATTTTTTAACTGTATTTAAAATAATTAAGACTTTCTTACCTGATTGGTATAATTTAATTATTTCGTTTAGTATATTTTCATCTTCTATACTTTTATTTAGTAGTTTTATTTTATGCCTTTTCGTTGTATCAAAAACTGGTTCAATTTCAACAAAATTTGGGCAGTTTTGAGGATAGAGAAGATGGTCCAATGGCGCTAGACACTCTCATAGCGTTGGAGGTCTGTTGTAGAGCTTCTGTAAAATGTCATACCGCTATACTGTGGCCTCTTGGGGTAGGCTATAGCCCTAAACACATACACAGTATCGAGCTTAGCCCTTCCACTCTTAGAGCTGCAATAACATCT
>DTZN01000156.1 GCA_012961365.1 Hydrogenothermaceae bacterium | reverse complement strand
CTTTCCACAAGGTTCAACAACAACCTCCTGCATATCTAGAGCTGGAAAAGATAAGGAAAGATAAGAGTAACTTGTGCACACGACTCTACGCCTGGTGCTAGCCCAAGATGGGCAAGCTATTTAAGGAGGATTAAAAGCGAAATTTATCCTAAGTCTTTTAGTAATTTACTTACAGGCTCAAGTTTTATTCCTTTTTCTTCATATTTTGTAATTATTAGTCTATCTAAGCTTTCTCTTAATGCTTCAAGTATTAGTTTTTTTAAAATATCTGATTTTACTTCTTTTAACTTTTTAAAAACTTCCTGTTTATTTGGAGGTATATTTTTGTGTTTTATAAATAAATCAGATAACTGACTGTCTAATTCTTCTAATCCTTTGTAGTAAACCTACTTTTTTTATCTGTGCCTTTTATTATAACCAATGGATATCCTTTGCTTATTAATATATAGTTTAAAAGTATTCTTCCAGTTCTTCCATTTCTGTCTATAAATGGATGTATTTCCTCAAAAAATGCGTGTGATACACAAATTCTATTAAAAAAGTTCTTATTTATATTGTGAACATAATCAATATAAATTTTTATCCATTCTTCTATATAACTTTCTGGAGGTTCAAATTTTGCTCCTGCAATTTTAATTTCCCTTTTCTAAATTCACCATTAAAACAAAGTTCTTTATTTATCTGTTTAATTAATGGAATACCAAATAAAAACTCATTTGATTTATAGTTCTCATAAGCAAGGCCATATATAAATTTTGCTGTTTTAAAATACTTAACTGCTTCTTCTTGAGATTTAGAAACAGGTTTATTTCCTACTAAAGCTTGTTCTAATTCCTCCTTATTTATAAAGTATCCTTCTATAATGATTGAATTTCTAGTTTCTTCCTCAAGTAGATAAAACCATTCTTTATTTTCTATTACAGGCTCTGGTAATCCACCTAATTTGTCTAATAGCTTTTTCCTTTCTGTAATAAGTTTTTCATTCATTATTTTGTCCCAATAATATTTTATGTTAGACAGTTAATTCTAAAATATATTGATTATATCAATCTTTAGCAACTTTCCCGAAAATATACTATTTTAAAAACGGGATATTTATTGTTTTTAATAATTTTTACATAAAAAAATATAGAATTTCTAAAAGAACTTTTGTAGAAAATCGTTAGTGCAGTTTGGAACTTGTTCTTACTTGAAGGCGGAGGCGGGAATCGAACCCGCGCATAAGGGATTTGCAGTCCCCTGCCTTACCACTTGGCTACTCCGCCATAAAAGCGTATCTATTATATAGACTTTTCTTTGAGGTTTCAAGATTAAGTGTTAAAATAGTATATAAACCTTATATATGTGTCTATACATGGGAGGTAGATGATGCTACAGGACTTACTAAAAGAAGCAGAAAACAGAATGAAAAAAGTAGTAAGCGAATATAAAGAAGAGCTAAAAGGTATAAGAACAGGAAGAGCTTCAACATCTATTGTTGAAAATATAGAAGTAGATTACTATGGAGCTAAGACTCCTATAAAACAGCTTGCAACATTAACTACTCCAGAACCAAATCAAATACTAATACAAACATGGGATAGTAATGCAGTAAAGTCTATTGAGAAGGCATTGCAGGAAGCAAATCTAGGTGCAAACCCACAAACAGAAGGGAATACTATAAGGTTAATTCTACCTCCTATGACTGAAGAAAGAAGAAGAGAAATAGTTAAGCAAATTAACAAAATTGCTGAAGATTTTAGAATAATGATTAGAAATATAAGAAGAGATATAAAAGAAGATATAGAAAGCCTAAAAAATGAAGGAATTTCTGAAGATGATATTAAAAAAGCCTTAGACCAACTACAAAAAATTACAGATAAATACATAAAAGAAATCAATCAACTCACACAAGATAAAGAAAAAGAGGTTCTTTCAATTTAACCTTCTTGAAATCCTAAAATAAAAGAGTAGATTTTAAATTCTAGAGGTAAAAATTTTAAGGAGAGGTAGTTTATTTGGATATTATTGAAAGAGTAAAGGAGCTTCTTATACCTATTCTAGAAGAAAAAGAGCTGAAACTTGTAGATATTAAATTTATTAAAGAGGGTAAACCTGTGCTTCGTATATACATATACAATCCAGAAGGAACCAGTATCGAAAACTGTGAATTTGTTAGCAGAAGAATAGGTACTATTTTAGATGTAGAAGACCTTATACCATACTCATACATACTTGAAGTGTCTTCTCCTGGTTTAGATAGAAAGCTCAAAAATAAAGAAGAATATGAAATTTTTAAAGGTAGAGATGTAAAAATATTTACAAATGAACCTATTAATGAAAAGAGTTTTTTTAAAGGGAAACTACTTGGGTTAGAAAATGAAGATGTAAAAATAGAAGAAGATAATAAAGAAATAAAAATACCTTTGGAAAAAATAAATAAAGCACAGCTAGATTTTTAGACTACCTTAGGAGAGAAAAATGACAGTAAAACTAAAAAATGTAATAGAAGCAGTAGCAAAAGAAAAAAATGTTCCTGAAAATGTAATAGAAAAGGCTTTAATAGATGGTATAAAAACTGCTGTAAGTAAAGAGTTTGGATATAAAGGAAATGTTCGGGTTATTTTTGACAAGGAAAATGATGAGCTTAAAGTATTCTTAAGAAAAAAAGTTACACCATTTATAGAAAATCCTAAAAGGGATATATCATTAGAAGAAGCTAAAAAAATAGACCCATCTGCAGAAATTGGAAAATTTATTGATGTGCCTTTATCTTTAGAAGATTTAGGAAGAATAGCTTTAAATGCTGCAAAAGATGTAATATCTAAAAAGGTTTCAAGGGTAGAAAAAAACATTCTATACAAAGAATACAAAGAGCTTGAAGGAAGTGTGATAAGTGGAATAGTTAGAAGATTTGAAGGAAACGATATTATTGTAGATTTAGGGAGAATAGAAGCAGTATTGCCAGAAGAAGAGCAGATAAAAAAAGAAAAATACAAAATTGGAGATAGAGTAAGAGCTTTAATTTTAAAAGTTATAAAAGATGGAAAATATAATGTTTATGAAAAGGGAAGATTAAAAAGAGTAATAAGAGGAGAAAGTCCATTAATAATACTTTCTAGAACACATCCTGATTTTCTAAAGAAATTAATAGAAATAGAAGTACCAGAAATACAAGAAAGAGAAATAAAAATAAAAGCAGTTGCCAGAGAGCCTGGAGAAAGAGA
>DTZN01000155.1 GCA_012961365.1 Hydrogenothermaceae bacterium | reverse complement strand
CTACAATTTTGTTTTTCCTTATATAGCATTCGTCAAAATATTGTTCCTCAAAAATAGGTTTTCCTTCCCAATTCAAACAATGCCATATTATTGGAATAGAAACCTTTTCTTTCTTTTCTTTACCGTCTTCATTTGGGACAACTTTTTCCAAAATAATGTAGGTAAAGTTTTGATTAAAACAGAAAAAGCACTCATCTAAATTATCGCATTTCAGAATTGTTTCCTTCTCAAGTAAAGTTTTCTTTCCTGTTTTAAATAAAAGTCTGATTGCAGAATAGGGATTTAACACTTTATCGTCCGAAAATATTTCCACTATCACTCTTTTTTGTTTAGCAAGATTAAAAATATCAGGATAAATCTTCAGAGTATTCCTTCCTTTTTCCACATTTCTCTGAACAGGCATGATGCTCTCACCCCGAGAAGTTTTGCTATATAATGCTCAGAAAGCCCATTTTTATAGAAATTTAGGGCAATCCATTTTTCCTCCTTAGTAGCTTTATTTCTCAGATTGCACTTTACGTTAGCCTGTTTTTTTATTCTCTTAACAGTCCTTTCTGATATACTCAATTTGTAAGCAATAACTTTTATAGGAACCCCATATCTGAGCATTTCTATTGCCATAATTTTTTTAGCATCTGTATTCTCTAGTACAAACATTTTTCCCTCCCATACAGATATCTGCAAACAGTCTTTGTATAACTACTCCAATTCTTTGCCCCGGCTTTTCCTTTGTTATAGCAGTCAATAGCTCGCCAACTATTCCCAAATTCAGATATACACTGCGATAATATCCAAGCTCCTATTATTATGCTATTACACCGGTCAAAAAGATTTTCAATACTGTATCCGTATTTGTAAATTTTCTTTAACCATACTCTGTTAATTTGCATCAGCCCAATTGAAAAATTTGCTCCATACCTTTTAGCTACTTTTACTATCTTTAAAGCTTCATCATAACTGTCCGGGAAGCACGAATAGTAATACCTTCCGTTTATTCCCCTATAAGGACAATTTAAAGGAATTTTTCTTTTCGAAATCACTTCCACCGCATAAGGGTTTAGCCCACTTTCAGTCTTTGCAATTGCATAAAGAACATACGGATTTATGCCATAATACTTTCCCGCTTCTACAAAGCAATTAGCGATCGCAAAAGAAACAAACATCAAGGCTATAAAAAGCAATCCCCCCATTAGATATTAATTTTATAACTCATTTAAACCATATTTTATTGCGTTAAATTATAGTTTTTATATTTAGTTTTTAAATTGTAAAAAATGATGCAAAAAAGATGCAGTAAAGTAAAAGAAAATAAAGGTATGCGGAAAAGGATAAGCATAAGCCTTGATGGGAAAATAGCATCGTCTTTAGAGGTGGAAGCAGGAAGAAAGGGAGTAAGTTTTTCTCAACTTGTATCCCAATATCTTGAACACTACATAGCCCTTCGAAACAGAGTATTTATTTCCTTACAAGGAAACTTTACAAAAGATGAATTAAGGAAGTTAAAGGAAGTAAGTCAAAAACTTTTAGAAAATCCTGTTTTGAAAGATAGTGTTCTTTATGAACTTCAAAATGAAGAAGAACTTTATGAAAAGGATTATTTTAAATGTATCTCAACTAAAACTGCTGCTTTATTTGCATATAGTGCGAAAAATGCTTGCAGAGTGGTATCAGATGATAAAATTG
>DTZN01000154.1 GCA_012961365.1 Hydrogenothermaceae bacterium | reverse complement strand
TACCAACATCGAAGTCTAAACTCTTTATTACAGCTTTTCTGAGTTTCCCCCCTTATATCTATATTTACTTCTCTATTCTCTGGCTCATTTATCTTTCTTATATCTATATATACCATACCAATTCCTTTTTTTAAGATAGGTGAATAGCCTCCACTAGTAACATACCCGACTACAGACTCTTCTTTATATATTTTATATCCTCTTCTCGGGATTCCCGGTTCTATCATGACTAATCCATAACGTTTTTTCCATATTTTATATTTCGAACTTATGAGTGTCTTCTTCCCTATAAAATTAGGTTTATTTAATTTTACGACCCAGTCTAATGATGCTTCATATGGGTTTATATCCTCATCAATATCATTATCATAGAGAACATACCCCGCTTCAATTCTCAACATATCTCTTGCTCCCAATCCGCAGGCCAAACCCCCTAATTTCTCCACTTTTCCATATATTTTTCTCCAAATCGAGAAGGCATCCCCCTTATCACAAAAGAAATATATTATTTCAAAACCATCTTCTCCAGTATAACCAGATCTAGATATAACAGAACTTTTTTCTTCACCTAAAACACCAGACTCAATAAAATGGAATCTTTTTATATCGAAATCTTTATTATAAATTTCTCTGTAAACTTGGCTACTTCTAGGTCCTTGAACAGCTAACATTATACTATTTCTAGTAACATCCTTTATATTTATGGCATAACCGACTTTATGTCTATTTAACCAATTAACAACTTTTAATCTGTTGATCGCATTAACAACTAACAGGAATCTGTATTCATCTAGCATAAAGACAGTAATATCATCTATAATCCCCGCGTTTTCATTTAAAATTAATGAGTAATGCATTCTACCAACATAAAGATTGTTTATATCATTAGCAAGTACATAGTTAAGATATTCTTGAACATCTTCTCCCTCGACCAATATCCTACCCATATGAGAGACATCAAATATTCCAACATTATTTCTAACCGATAGATGTTCATTAGTTATAGAGGTATAGTAAAGTGGGAGTTGGTATCCGGCAAAAAGCGTGTACTTAGCTCCCATAGACTCATGAATCTCATGAAGAGGCACTTTCATAATTATGAAATTTTTAGATCATCTATATTTTTGTATTATATTATAGGTGAATATGTTACTGATCTTCATCAATGGGTCTTATAATTATCTTTAAATTTTTACCTATTTCAAGCTTTTTTCCACAATATTTACAGATTTCTAGTGAAGATACGAATTTCTCTAAATTTATTATATTATACCCAATATAGAAGATTTCACCACAGTTTTTACAGCGTATGACTATGGGCATAAAGTTATCAATATAATGTAATTAGCATTATAAAATTTAAAATTCATTAAGCTGCATCATAATAATTTATTATAATGACTTTATACAACAAAATAGAAAAGATATTGAAATATAGAGTAAATAGAATGTTATCTAAGGGTCTACTGAAAAAACAGAATTTTGAAAGATTGACTCATTTCCTTATCATAGGCTTTTTTATCGTTTTCATAAGCGGTCTGCCAAGCCTAACAGATAGAAACGTGTCCTTAACTATTTTGTTTTTTGTAATAAACGTAATTTATGGGACATCGATGTTTATTGTACTAAGAAACATAGAATATAAGAGTAGAGATTATTTCTTGATCCTTGTGGGCATCACAGTTGTTATAATAACTTTACTCTTTAACATCTGGATTGGATTCATAAGGTGAGACTTTGAAAAATGGGGGATTACTACCCGCATTAAAGATATAGTAATCATTTATAACTGGTAATAATTTTAGTATATCCATACTTTTTTCAATAAGATCAATATCATCAATATAATACAGAACTATTACATCGAGGTTTTTATCTACTTCAGTATCTTTAAGAAGACTGAGAAAGAATATATAGTCATAATCAAGACCCCTCCCTGGTATAGCATCCGGACAATCAGTTACAAATAAGAATGTATCTCTATATTTATCCATTGCCTTAATATCGAGAATAAAGTGAATAATATCATCCGGATCAATCGGTTTAAATATTTCTAAAGACTGACAGTAGTTAGAGAGAAAGCTCAATTCTTCTATAATACTTTCCGGAGTAACAACACTAAAAACATCTAATATTATGATTTTATTTTTCTTTTGATTACTCGAGTACTGAAGAAAAGAAGTTAATATTTTTAGTGGTTCAACATGAGTATTTATAAATATAATATCCATTTTACACCATCAAGTTATATAGATTCAACAATTGATATTTTACTATTCTTTATCAATTTCCTAAACCATACTGGAGTAACTGGACTGTTTAAGTACTTCAAAATCCTTTTCTCTAATATATATAGATTCAACTCAGCTCTTCGACTAATAATCCTCCCTATAGACTGAACAAAATAGATCATTGCGGGTAAGATATATCCGTATATAAATAATTCATTTGATTTGATACCAAAAAATTCTGATAATAGTGAGTCTTTTAATGGATCGGTAGGCTGTATAGAGAGGCCGTAGATCACTACATTAAAAGCCTTGTTTGTAGTTCTGAATATATTTATACCCTCTGAATAACGTCCCCGTTGGTTCATAACAAGTATGCTTGGTTTTTCTTCATTCAAGAAGTTTTCGATGTCACTTGGATTAGAATCTATAAAAATTCCTATATCTGATAAATCCCCTGTCAACAAACTTTCCTTAATTAAAGAATACATAACCTCTTTAATATCCAATGATGGAACAAAAAGTATAGTTGAAATACCTGTTTTTCTGGTAATTTTTATCGAAAAATCTGATATAAAATAAAAAGAATCTGGTGTCCGATTTACATATCGGCTTGTAACATACCTACTGACGTATATATTGATTTTAGCGGATGATAATGAGTTATATAAATATGGTTCTGAATATTTTCTGAATTTTTTCTTTATTCCAAGACTCTTCAATACACGGCTAAAGAATTTGTAGGGAGATAGAGTTGCTGACGCAATAATAGTTGAATATGAAAATTGTGTATTTAATTTTGAAAAGAGTGATCCAGAAGTTTTATTTAAGCTTTTTGAAATTTATGAAAATGAGGCTAAAAGACTTATAAATGAAAATTTAGTTTATCCAGCTTATGATTTTACATGCTTATCTTTTCTATAGTCGTGGTGGTGGTATACAAAAAATTGTTACAAGTAAGACAAATACTACAGATATTCGCTCAGCTACTATTGTAGATATCATTTATGGAATTATTCTGTTT
>DTZN01000153.1 GCA_012961365.1 Hydrogenothermaceae bacterium | reverse complement strand
TTCTGCATCTTTGATAACTGTTCCCACGGGAACTTTTAATATTAAATCAGGAGCATTTTTACCATGTTTATTTGAACCTGAACCATGTTGTCCTCTTTCTGCTTTGTAATGTTTTTTATACTTAAAATCCATCAATGTTTGTAGTCTAGAATCAGCTTCCAAAATTACATCACCACCTTTTCCTCCGTTTCCCCCAGCAGGTCCACCCATAGGAACAAATTTCTCTCTTCTCCAAGCCACACAACCATTTCCCCCATCTCCTGCTTTAACATAAATTTTAGCCTTATCAATGAATTTCATTTGGTTTACCTTTATAGTTTTTTAGTGAAGATTAAGATAATAAAAGATTGGAAATTTTCAAGTTCACTGATGGTAAGTTGAGGAAAAAGAGAGCAGAAAGCTCTCTACTATCTGATAGCTTTTTTAACTTTACCAGCTTTCATACATTTAGCACAAACATAAATTCTTTTTACAGTCCCATCTGGTAAAACAGCTTTAACTTTTTGTAAATTTGGTCTCCAAGTTCTTTTTGTAGTTGTAGCAGAGTGAGCCACTCTATTACCATGTGCAGTTTTTTTACCACATATTTGACATACAGCCATTTACTAAATCCTCCTTAGTTCATTACTGAAACAAATATTATACAATAAATTAAATAATAATGTATAATCCACATACTAAGCTTATTATCGCTAAAAAATAAGCAATATTTTGTGTTAATTCTTTAGTTCCAAAAAGAAATACATATATAAATTTAAAAAAACTATTAGAAATAACAGCAATTAAAATACCTTTTGTCACAATTTCTATACTAGATGGGTTATCTTTAGCTAAGATAGCTAAAGATAATGTAATTGCATCAACATCTATAACTCCCGATATAAAACTTGCTAAATATATACCTTTACTACCAAATATATGGTCTAAAAATTCAATTGAAAACTTTATAAATGCATAGATAATCCCAAATTGCAAAGCAGCCCATAGTTCAAAAGGATTGCTTATATTTATACCTGAATCAGAGCTATAGTGGGCAAATTTTTCTCTATATTTTATAAATATTATTATTAAAAAAATGATGGATGCTAGAACTAATGGTAAAAATATAGCTTTTGCGATTTCTAAAGAAATTAAACCTGCTAAAACAATAACTCTTATATTCATAATAGTCCAAGCTAAAGATATTCCTATAGATGATTGGTATAAAAGCTTAGGATATTCCTTTGTTTTCCTTGCAAGTTGATAACTTACAGCAGTGCTAGATATAAGTCCTCCAACTACACCTGTTATCCATAAAGTTTTAGCACCTTTCCATTTTATTAATACATAACCAATAAAATCTAAAGTAGAAACTATAATTACCACTTTCCATATACTTTTCAGATTAAAAGCATCAAATGGTCCAAAATTCTTATCAGGTAAAAGAGGATATATAACAATAACAACTAGTAAAAACTTTAAGATAGAAATAATATCCTCTAGTGATAAGCTTTTAGCAAATTTTTCAAGTATAGGTTTTAGTGCAAGAAGTGTTGTTATTAATAAAGCTATAAATATTGATATATATATATGATTATAGTAAACCAAAACACCAATTATAAATGCTATAATTGAAGCAATTTCTGTAGTTATACCTATATCTTTTTCTATATCTTTAAAATAATTTATCAGTGAAAATAAAATTAAAGCTCCAAAAGAAAATATAAAAATCCCATTCCAATAATTTTCATATATAAAAGATGAAAGAGTTCCTAAAATTGCAATTAAAGGTGTCGTTCTAATGCCTATAAAAGCTTCTGTTTTTGCTTTTCTTTCCCTCTCTAAACCTATAATTAAACCTAAAGATGTGGAAATAAGTATCTTTATAAGTATTTCTAAAGTTTTCTCATCAATGCCAATTTCTTTAAAATTCATTTAAATTATCCTTATACTTTTTTAGTTGATATAGTTTTCCTTTATCTATTTTTATATCTTTCAGTTCTTCTATTTCAATAATTACTCCTTCTTCTCCTTTTATAATCCATTTTTCCAAATTTTGAATAAAAATTAAACTATCATCATTAATTATATTTGCATAAACTAGGCAATCTCCTAAAGTTTTCATTATATTATCTAAATCTCTTCTCCTTCTATTTGGAAGAATAAATGTTATATTTACCTTTATCGGATTTTTAAAAGTTTTTTTGTTTTTTTCAAATTGAAGACCAAGCTCCCAAATAGCTTTGTTTATTTTTATTGATATCTCCTTAGGAACTATATATCTTTTGCCAGTTTTGGAAAACACTCTAGAGTTAATCTTTACCTTGTTTACTTTTGAAGGTGGTATAAATGATAGATAGTATCGATATTTCATTATCCCCTCTTTTTGTTTTAATTTTACTAAAATTTTATTAAATTATGAATGAATATTCTTTCATTTTTATGTTTTTTCGTTTGAAATTTTTAAGTTAGTTGTTGTTAACCTAAAATATGTTTGGTATTTGTATGTAAATTGTAAGCTTAAGTAAGTTTTTATTAAACACAAATTAGGAAATATTAATATGTTAATAGTTAAATTTAATAGTTTTAATACATTAAAAAAGTTGAAAAATGTATTGAAATTGTGTTTTTTAGATATTAGTTTAATCTTTATGATATAAATCAAAAAATTTATAAGGAGGTAATCTATGGTGATGTTTAAAAAAGTTTCTTTGGCAGTGGCAGGGCTTGGACTTGCGACTTCTGTGGCTGTAGCTGTATTACTGGCTCTACCGGAGAGTTTGTCCCAATTAAAACTCTACTATCTAAAATATTTAATAATGGAGTACCTGATAAATAAGTTAAGTGGTCCATGCAACTGCAGAGGCCGAGCTTTAGGCACGATGTCACGTTAACTAAGAAGGCCTGTCAG
>DTZN01000152.1 GCA_012961365.1 Hydrogenothermaceae bacterium | reverse complement strand
TGTTTCAGAGAATTTAAAACTAATTTTTTCATGAATATTTAATTAAGCTTTTTACTTTAATTCTTGGTGGTTGTAGTTGAGGTTCAATATATTACTCTTACTAAAACTACCAATACTGTATACCACTTATTAAGTAAACCACCAGATTTTAATGATTCTAAATCTGCTATAGAATTTAAAAGACTAAATATTCAAGATAACATTTTTGCATAAAAAATGTATTTGGCCTTTACCCCTTGAACAAGCCAAATTAAAAATTATATAGAAATTATAAACTTAAATTTGCAAGTTTATCAAACTACCATGAAAATTTTACTACTAGAAGATGAACCAGAAATTGCAAAAAACATTAAAACTTACCTAGAAATCAAAGAAAAATATGATGTAGACATTGCAAAATCAATAAAAGAAGCAAAAGAAAAAATAAAAAACAATTACTATGATATTTTACTTTTTGATGTAATGCTACCAGATGGGGAAAGTTATGAGTTAGCAAAACAAATCAAAGAAAATTATAATGATTTGCCAATTATTTTTTTAACTGCAAAATGAGAACTTGAAGATAAACTTTATTGATTTGACAGTTGAGGTGATGATTATCTTACAAAGCCTTTTGAATTAGATGAACTTATTGCAAGAATAAAAGCTATTTGAAAAAGATTTTGAATTCAAACAACAAAAATTAAATGAATTATCATAAATCCCGAAAAAAGAAAAGTAATCAAAAACAACAAAGAGATCAAACTAAATAAAACAGAATTTCACATTATAAGCTATTTACTTTCTAACAAATGAAAAATAGTAGAAAGATCAGATCTTATATCATATTTATGGTGAGAAGATGCATTATGGGATAGCAAAGCAGATGCAAAATTAGATGTTTATATTGCAAATATAAGAAAAAAGCTATGAAAAGACTTTATTGAAACAATTAAATGAGTTTGATATAAACTTTAAAAATTAACATAAAAAAGTGAAAACATCTACAAAAGTAATTATTAAATTTCAAATATTTAGCAGTTTAATTTTACTAATTGCTCTAATTATAGTAAATATTGCTTTTTTTTATTTATGAACTAAAAGCTATGAAACAAAAGCACAAAAAATAATGCAAACATACAGCTATAAATACAATATCTGAAGATGAAAATACAGAAATTGGTGAAAAATTATAAATAATTGCTTTTTTATGTATTGAGAAAAAAAATGTATTGAAAGGCCATTTTTACTAAACATTTACAAAATAAACAACAATTACTATTTAAAATACAAGGATATAATTTTTGATGCAAACGAGTTTATACTTTTTTCTAAATGATTAGCTAAACTAAGCTTATTAATATGGCTTTGTTATGTAATTTTGTCCTACCCTATTTGAAAAATCTTTTTAAAAACAATCTATAGAAAAATTTTTAAAGCGGTAAATGACTTAGATAAAAAATCCTATATTGATATTGAAAAAATGAATTTACCAAAAGATGATGAACTCAGGATACTATTTGAAACAATAAACAAGCAAATAGAAAATATTTCAGCATTTAATAAATACTTATCCCATGAGTTAAAAACCCCTTTAATGAGTATTATGTCGCAGTTGGATGTATTGTCTATTAAATACCCAAATGAAAACATAGCCCAGTTAAAGGATAAAATTTTGTTTATAAAAAACATAATTGATAGCTTAAATTATCTTCTTTTGATAGAAGCCAAAAAATACAAAATACAGTATAGTGATTTTAATATTTGTGAGTTCATTAAGGACTATTGCCAAAAAATAAACCTAAATGCACAAATAATGTGCAACCATAATACAATAAAAACATCTAAAGAATTATTTAGCTTAGTTTTAAAAAATTTATTGGAAAATATGAAAAAGTACTCACTAAAAGACCCCCAAATCACTATTACAGATAAGTTTATAAGTTTTGAAAATAAATCTACCCAAATAAAAAATATAGAAAAACTAACAGAAAAATTTTATAAAGAATGAAAAAACTGACTATGAATATGATTGTATTTATCAAAAAAAATATGCCAAATGCTTGGTTACAAGTTAAATATTTCTTATGAAAATAACATTTTTAAAATTA
>DTZN01000151.1 GCA_012961365.1 Hydrogenothermaceae bacterium | reverse complement strand
TTATCTAAACATAAAGTTGGTGATTATGTAAAAGGAAAAGTTATAAAAATGGTTGATAAAGGCGCTTTTGTTGAGCTATTGGAAGATGTCGAAGGTTTTATACCTGTTAAAGAAATTTCAAAAGAAAAGATAGAAATCCCTAGTGATAAATTATCTTTAGGACAAGAAATAACAGCTAAAATTATAAAAATTAAAGGAAATGAAATTATTTTAAGTATTAAAGCCATAGAAAAAGACAAAGAAAAAAAAGAAATAGAAGAAGTTTTAAACAAAGTTAAACCAAAGGGAGAAGGACTTGGAACCCTTGGAGAATTAATCAGGAAAAAACTAGAAGAAAAGAAACAAAAAGGAGCTTAAATGCTTTTAGATATTGGGCTTTTCATAGGTGGTCTTTTATTAATATTAGTTGCAGGAGAATTATTTACAAATGGTATTGAATCAATAGGAGATAGGTTAAACTTATCAAAAAATTTTACAGGAAGTGTCTTAGCTGCAGTTGGAACTGCTTTACCTGAAACAATACTACCTATTATTGCAGTTTTATTTTTTGCAGGAAATTCTGGGACAGAAATAGGTATTGGTGCAATACTTGGAGCTCCTTTTATGCTTTCTACTTTAGCTTTTCCATTAGTTGGGATAACTGTTTTAATAGCTTATTTATTAAAAAAAAGAGAAATTTCCTTAAATGTAGAAGAAGTAGGTCTACGAAGAGACTTAGTTTTTTTCCTCTTTGCATACAGTATAGCCCTTTTTATAGTTCCTTATGAAAGCCATATTCTTAGGATTTTTACTGCTATTTTCTTATTACTGCTTTACTTTTTCTATATATTTTTAACATTTAAAGGTGAAAGTGAAGATATGGAAGAAGTAGAGCATCTTTTCTTTGCTCCAAAATCAGCAAATCCACCACTGTTTTTAATGATTTTTCAAGTAATATTTTCACTAATCCTCATGATAGGAGGAGCACATGCATTTGTTCATGGAATTGAAAGCATATCTTTAAAATTTGGATTATCACCTTTATTATTTTCCCTTTTGTTTGCACCTGTAGCTACAGAACTACCTGAGAAAATAAATAGTGTATTATGGGTATTAAAAGGTAAAGATAGTCTTGCAATAGGAAATATTAGTGGAGCAATGGTTTTTCAAAGCACCATTCCTGTTAGTTTTGGAATTGTGTTTACACATTGGAACTTAGATGGACTTGCTTTTTTATCAGGAATATTTGCAATAATAGCAGGATTTTTTGTTTTAATTCTCTCTTATGCTAGCAAAAAACTTATACCATTTGGCTTTACTGCTGGAATAATTTTATACTTAATATACATATATATGGCAGTATCTAGTGTAAAAGTATAAGAGGGTGGTCTATGGAATTTGAAAAAAAACTAATGGACTTGCAGGATAAGATAGAAATTTTAAGGGAAAAAGTAAGAAAGGGAGAAAAACAGCATTTAGAAGAACTTATAAAATTAAGAAGAAAATTTAAAGAGTTAGGAAAAAGATACATAGAAAATCTAACTGCTTGGGAAAAGACGCAACTAGCAAGACATCCTAAAAGACCTCATACAATAGACTATATAAACCATGTTTTTACAGGGTTTATAGAACTACATGGAGATAGAAGATTTGCTGATGATAAAGCAATAATCGCAGGTTTTGCGTTTTTGGGAAATACACCTGTTTGTGTAATAGGACATGAAAAAGGTAAAGATACAAAAGAGAAAATAGAAAGAAACTTTGGTATGCCACATCCTGAAGGGTATAGGAAAGCAATAAGAGTTATGAAACTTGCAGAAAAATTTAAAAGACCAGTTATTACATTTATAGATACCCCGGGAGCATATCCGGGTATTGGAGCTGAAGAGAGAGGTCAGTCTCAAGCAATAGCTGAAAGCATTGCAACAATGGCAGATTTAAAAGTTTCTACTATTTCGATTGTTATTGGAGAAGGAGGAAGTGGAGGAGCTTTAGCACTTGGAGTTGGAAATAAGGTTATGATGCTAGAAAATTCAATATATTCTGTGATTTCCCCTGAAGGCTGTGCTGCAATCTTATATAAAACCCAAGAAAAAGCACCAGTAGCAGCAGAAAGTCTAAAAATAACAGCAAAAGACTTATTAGAACTTGGAGTTATAGATGAAATAATTCCTGAACCTTGTGGAGGAGCACATTTACAACCTAAAAAAACATATAGACTTGTAAAAAGAGCAATAAGAAAAGCTTTAAAGGAATTAAGTAGTTTGTCTCCTGATGAACTTGTAAGACAAAGAGAAAACAAATTTTATTCAATGGGAAGATTTATAGAAATTTAGCTTTCTAAAACCCATTGCTAATTAGTTTTAACTTAAAAGGCTTGCTTTTCTCGTATCCTTACTATATCATAACAGCATAGAATATAAAGCACAAACTCCCTATAAAGCCCTTGACTTTCCTCAAGGGTAGCTCACAGAGGCTTGAAATGGCTTATTTACAGCTTTTTTTTAATTTCTTATTTATAGCAGGGCTTATTGCAGGAAGTATCTCAGGATTTAATTTATGGCGAATTTCAAGGAAATTTGCAAGGAGATTAAAAACATATTTGCCCCAGTATTATTCTCAAAGTTTTCTAGATTTAGCAAATCCTAATAAATACAAAAATTTAAATTTAGATATACAATCAGTGATAACTGATAGTGAAAATACTGATGATTTGTTAAAACTGCGAACTTCAATAAATAAAATAAAAACCAGATATTATTTAAAAGATAATTTTGAGGACTTTTTAATTGAAGAAATTGAAAGGTTTAAAGAAAACATAATTTTATGGAAAAAAATTGGAAATTTTGCCATTTGGTCAAGTCTTATTGGTGCTATAGGTTCTATTATATTTCTTATTTTATAAAGAAAACTTAACGAAATTTTTATAAAAGTTTAATATTTTTGAATTAGGATAATAAAAAAATAAAGTTTGGGAGAAAAAATGAAAAAAACAAAAATAGTAGCAACCTTAGGACCTGCAACAAATACAGAAGAAAAAATAAAGCAGTTAATACTTGCAGGAGTTGATGTTTTTAGATTTAACTTTTCCCATGGGGACCATGAAACCCACAGAGAAAACTTGAAAAAAGTTAGAAAAGTTGCAGATACATTAAATAAACACACTGCTATTTTGCAGGATTTATCAGGGCCTAAAATAAGACTTGGAGAAGTTAAAGAACCTTTTTATGTTCACTATGGAGATAAATTTAAAATACTAAAAGACCAAATAAAAGGAAGTAAAGATGCAGTTAGTTTAAATTACCCAGAAATACTAGAACAACTTAATGTAGGAGACTATATATATGTAGCAGATGGTTTAATTAGATTAAAAGTTGAAGAAAAGGACAGTGAGGGAGTAGTAGTTAAAACAATTGTTGGAGGAATGATTTCTTCTAGAAAAGGAGTTAATTTTCCAAGTGCAAAACTAAATATTTCTGCAATAACAGAAAAAGATATAAAAGATATAGAATTTGCAGTCAAAGAAGGTATAGATATTATAGCACTTTCTTTTGTAAAAGAAGCTAAAGATGTTATAAAAGCCAAAGAAATAATTGCTAAGTTTGGAGGAAATCAGCCATTATTTGCAAAAATAGAAAAGCACGAAGCAGTAGAAAATATAGGTGAAATAATAGATGTCGCAGATGGCATAATGGTTGCAAGGGGAGATTTGGGAGTTGAGGTAGATATAGAAAAAGTTCCTATTATTCAAAAAATGATTATAAAAAAATGCAACAAAGCAGGTAAACCTGTAATAACTGCAACACAAATGTTAACTTCAATGCTTTCATCTGTTAGACCAACAAGAGCAGAAGTTTCTGATATCGCAAATGCAGTTTTAGATGGAACTGATGCGGTAATGCTTTCTGATGAAACAGCAGTAGGCAAATATCCTATAGAAGCAGTAAAAGTTATGGCAAAAACAATTTTAGAAGCAGAAAAAGTTTATGATTATTATAAGGAGTATGATATAAAAGGAGATAGAACTTTATCAATTGCTTTTTCTGCAAGTTCACTTGCAGAAAAAATAAATGCAAAAGCAATTGCAACATTTACAAAATCAGGAAGAACCGCCAAAAATGTATCTAAATTTAGACCAAAATCTCCAATCTTAGCAATTACCCATGATATTGAAACTTTAAGAAGATTAAATATAGTCTGGGGAGTAGTTCCTTATATGTGTATAGAAGATGAAGTTAATTCAGATAAACTCCTTTGTAGATTTGTAAATAAAGCTTATAAAGAAAAATACACAAAAGAAGACCAGATTATAGCTTTAGTTGGATTTGTAGGAGGAATAACAGGCTCAACAAGTATTATAAGAGTTTTAGGCAAGGAAGACATAAAATATATGCTTGATACAGAATGTAAAGGGTAGGTTAAACTACCGTTCCTTCTATCCATATCCATAATCGTTTAAGTCTATCCATTTGATTAGGTTATTTAGAGGCATTGTTGATATTTCCACTAAACAGCTGTAGGCTCTTA
>DTZN01000150.1 GCA_012961365.1 Hydrogenothermaceae bacterium | reverse complement strand
TAGTAATGATACTATTAGTTTAGATGATAATGCTAAAACACAAGAAATTATCTCAGAAAAAAAGAAATCTAATAAAAACTCTTCTGAAGAAGAAGAAATAGATAATTTCAATCTATTAACAGATGCCAATATCCCAACTTTAGATTTGGCTCTACCTCTTGCAATTAGTTTTTCTACTTTTCAACAAATTCACTTACATTTTCGAAATCTTTTATACTCTCTGATTCTAAGATTTCAAACGTCAATCTATTTTTTAAATTCTTATTAGAACACTTTTTAAGGATTACATTATTTTTAATATAATTATCTGCTATATCTTCATAGGATATATTTATAGAAAATTTAACATATTTGTGTTTTTCTAAAGTTTCTAAAGCTTTAGTGATAATCTTTTCCGTTAAGTATCTATAATATTTTGTTTCTTTTATTACTGGCAGGATATCTCCAGGAAAAACTATATTTCCATTTTCATCCTCTATTCTAAATAGAACTTCATACTTTTCTATTTCTAAGGTTTTATTATTGAAAATTGGCTGAAAATAAAGCAAAATTTTTTCATTTTCTAGTGCATATTTAACAAGATTAATTACTTTCAGGTTTTTCTCTAAATGTTCTTTAATTTTCAAATCTTCATTATATATAATAATTCTTTCTTTAGTTGTTTTAGCTTCTTTTAGTGCTAAATCTGCTGTTTCAAATAATGGTTTTTTATGGGAAATACCTGCTGAAACTGTAATATATAAGTTAAAATCATCAATTATAAATTTTTCATTTTCTATTTTATGAATTAAATTTTGTGTTATTTCGTAAATTTTATCTTTGTTATCTTCAATTAGAATTCCAAATTCATCTGCTCCAAGACGATAAATATTTGGATTTAAATTTTTTCTATTTCTAAAAAATTCCTTTAAAAGATAACCCATTTTTATTAAAAGTATATCACCTATTTTATCTCCATAAATATCATTTATACCTTTAAAGTTATCTATATTTATCAATATTAAAGATGGTTCTTTATATTTACTTAACACATCTTCATTAAAAACCAATCTATTTAAAAGACCTGTTAATTCATCAGTTTTGAGAGATTTTTCTAAATCTTGTGCTAAAAGTTTTAATTTTACATTTTGTTGATCAATTTTTAATAAAAGAAAACTTATATAAGATATAAAAATTAAGAATAAAATGTTAACGCTTATTGAAAATATGCTAAATATTTTAGCTTTTTCTTTACTTTCATATAAGAAAATTTTAGAAATATTTCCTAAGAGCTCGGTGGTATAGTTTTTTTTGATTAAAATATCAATAAAATTTTTATAAACAGGAAAGTTTTTTATTATAGTACTAATATGTCTTATAAATGCTTCGTTGAATTGTTTCTCTTCTTTAGTTTTTAAAATTGTAGAATATTTTTTTAGTATTTTAAGAAAATTTTTTAACTCACTTATATATCTATCATTTAGACTATTTTTTAGTAAAAACACTGCTGAAACAGTTTTCATTAAGACTTTAAAATATCCGTAATCTACATTCCCCTTTGCTATTTTAAGATACCTTAATGCTAATGATGGTATATAAATCTGCGAATTTTTCATTACTGAATTTATAGTTATGTATCTTAAAATATATTCTTTTTCTTTAAAATATGAATTTTTATACTCTTTAAAACTTTCAAAAGTTTTTGGAAATAAAACACTAAAATTTTCTAGTTGTTCTAATTCATTTATTTTTCTTTCAATTTTATCAAATAAAGAAGTAATGTTATTATAGTTGTAATATATGAAAAAACTACTTTTTAAAACTTCAATGCTTAACTTATTTTCATAATTCTGCAAGTCCTCTATTAAATTTAAAGTATCTTTATTTAAAGAATGAAACCTTTTTGAAACTTCAGAAAAAGCCAAAAATAAAATAGTAATTGATACAGCTAAAATGGATAAAAATATTATCTTTCCTCTACTTTTCATATTTTGGAAGTTCTCCAGTTAACGTTTTTAGAAACTTAACAATTAGTCTCACCTCTTGAGTTTCCAGTTCTATACCTAAATTATGATATGCCATTTTTCTTACTGCTTCTTCTAAAGTTTTTGCACTACCATCATGAAAATATGGATAAGTACATTCTACATTTCTCAAGCTAGGAACCCTATAAATATTCTTATCAAATTCTTTTTTCGTCAATTTATACCTATCTACAAACTAAGGTTTCCATTCGGAAGGTATAACAGCACCAAATTTTTGAAAAGAGTTTCCACCTAAATTTATTCCATTGTGGCAAGAAATACATCCATATTCTTTAAATAACCTATATCCTTCTTTTTCTTCTTTTGAAAGTTTTACTTTCCCTTTTAAATATAAATCAAACTTACTGTTTGGAGTTATAAGCGTTTTTTCAAATTCTGCAATAGCATCTGCTATCAAATCTTCGGTTATATAATCTACTTTGTAAGCTTTTTTAAATAAGTTTTTGTATAGTTTATGGTTATTAATACGCCTCTCAAGCTCTTCTCTAGATATATTTAGTTCAAGAGGATTTCTAAAAACAAAAATTATTTGCTCCTTAAGGTCTTTTGCTCTCCCATTCCAGAAAAAAGCAAAGTTAAATACAGCATTTAACACAGTTAGTGTATTTGCATCTTCTTCTATTCCTCCTAATCCTTTTGCAATTGGTAAATGGTCTGTCCCACATTTTTTATAAATATCATGACAGGAAAAACAGGATAAGCTTCTATCCTTTGATAAAATAGGGTCATGAAATAAAAGCTTCCCAAGATAAGCTTTTTCTTTATTAACAGATATTTTTTCTGGAATAGGTTTAATAATTTCAAAAGCTTTTACAGATAATAAATTAAACACTATAAATGCTATAATAAATAAGATATATCTCATGGTAAAACCTTAAAGGATTTATATAAGAATATTATATTATCTCAAGCAAAGCTATAGCTACAAATTTAGAAAAGCTTTCTGCAAAACGAAAAGATGATTGGGAGGCTTTAGTCTAGAATGGAAATAAAATATAAAGAAAGCCCAGTAGTAGAAGTTAAAACAGATTTAGGAAATTTTTATATAGAATTGTTTCCAGATAAAGCACCTATAACTGTTGCAAATTTTCTAAAGTATGTAGAAGATGGTTTTTATAATGGCCTTATATTCCACAGGATAATTCCGAATTTTGTTATTCAAGGTGGTGGATTTGATGAAAATTTAAAATATAAAATTCCTACTTATCCACCAATAAAAAATGAAGCCAAAAATGGACTTAGAAATAGCTATGGCACAGTTGCAATGGCAAGGACTATGGATATAGATAGTGCAACATCTCAATTTTTTATAAATCTTGCAGAAAACTACCAGTTAGACCATCAAGGAGAAACTCCTGATACTTATGGATATGCAGTTTTTGGAAAAGTAATAGAAGGTATGAAAGTTGTAGAATGGATAGCTAGAATTCCAACAGCTACAATAAAAGGAATGAATGATGTTCCTATTCATCCAGTAAAAATTCACTATATTAAGAGGGTAAAATGAAACTTCAAAATTTAATATTTAATAAACTTGGAAATAGTTTTTCTGTAATGATTTCTAACCCTGAAATAGAGATAATGGAAAAAACTGAAGGATTAATAAATATTGAAAACAATACTTATTATTATGAAATAGAAGGAATAAATACTATACACTCAAATAATAATATTTTAAAAATATTAGTAGAACTTTTTTCTAAAGAATTTGAGTATCCTGTTGAAATATCATTTTTAGATAATGGTGATATTTTAGTTAAAACAAAAGAAGAGTTAAAAGGTAAATTTGAAAATGAAAACTTTATATTTTCCTTTGTAAATGAAGAGCCTATAAGTATATTTAAACTATCTGCATATAATGCAAAGTTTTTTGAGTTTATAAAAGAAGGAAAATATATAATAAAAATAAAAGAAGAAAACCTTATAAAAGGTCTTCTTGAACTTACTTTTGTTTTATATAAATAATTTACCTACGTTATAAGCAATAAATGCAATTATCCACGCTATAGCAAAGCTATATAGTAAAAATAAACTAGCAAGTTTTTTTCCTAGTTCCTGAGCCATTACTGCAAATGTTGCAAGACAAGAATTATAAATAAGTATAAGTATCATAAATGAAAGAGCAGAAAGTGAAGAAAAACTACTTTTTATAATCTCTCTTAAAGAACCAAATTCTTCATCAGAAATATCAAAAGCAGAAATTTTTGGAGAAATTGTTGATACAATAGATTCTATAAAGGCATTTTTCAAACCAATAATTTGGTTTAATAACTCTTTAGAAAAAGTAAATTCCTTAATCCCATCTTTCTTTTCTTCTTGTGTGGAAAACATAACACCCATTGAGCTTATAGCTGTTTCTCTTGCTAAAAATGCAGGTATTAAAGAAGTTGTAGCTCTCCAATCATCTATTCCAATAGGCTCAAATATTGGTAATAATGCTTTTCCTATTTTTGATACATAACTTTCTGAAATATCCTTCGCAGATGGAGGCAAATTCATTAAAAACCAAACTGCTACAGAAACTGCAAATATAATAGTTCCAGCCTTTTTTATAAAATCCTTTACATGTATCCAACTAATAATAAATAAAGATTTTAGTGTAGGTAATCTATATGGAGGTAATTCCATAGCAAAATGGATAACTTCTCCTTTAAACTTAATAAGTTTTAATAAAAATGCAGTAAAAATAGCAACTACTATCCCCAGTATATAAAAAGCAGCTATAACAAAAGCAGGATTATCAAAAAATAAAACTGTAAAAAAGGCAAACACAACAAGTCTTGCAGGACAAGACATAAAAGGAACCATCATTATTACTAAAAATTTATCCCTAGGATTTTCTATAGCTTTTGTAGACATTATTGCAGGAACATTACAACCAAATCCAAGAATTAATGGAATTATCATATTCCCATGTAATCCAAGTTTTTCCATAATTCTGTCAAGTAAAACAGCAACCCTAGGTAGATAACCTGACATTTCTAAAAAAGTAATCATAAAAAATAAACTTCCAATTAAAGGAACAAATGTCAAAACAAAGCCAACTCCTCCAATAACAGCTTCACTCCAAAATCTTATAAAAATATCAGATAATCCTACAGATTGAAAAATAGATATAAATAAAGGTGATAAAAAGTCATTTAAAAAACCATCAATCCAGTCTACATAAGGGGCAGAAAAATCCACTGCCATTTTAAATACAGAATACATAATAAATATAAAAAGCACTATTCCTATAACAGGATGTAATGTAAATCTATCAACTAAATCTGTCAAATCCTCTTTTGTTAATCCTTTTTTCTTTACAACTTCGTTTGTTATACCATGGGCATATCCAAATCTTTCATTGTTAATTATTTCTTCTACAGTTTCTCCAAAATAGTTTTCAAGCTCTTTTCTTAGTTTCTTTAAAAATTCTTTATCTGGAAATTCTTTTTTTCCAATCAAAATATCTACAAGATAGTGTTTTGGAAACTTGTCTCCCAATTTATTTTCTATAGTAGACAAAGCTTGCTCTACTTTAGGATGGAATTTAAGATACAAAGGTTTTTTATTTTCCTCAAATACTTGAATAATTTTTTCTAAAACAGTGTTTATCCCTTCTCCTTTTTTTGCAATAGTTTCAACAACTTCTACATTCAAAAGATTTGCTAATTTTTCTTTATCTATAGATATTCCTTTCTTTTCTGCTTCATCTATCATATTTATTGCAAAAACTGTTGGTTTTTCAAATTCAAGAAGTTGAGTAGCTAAGAACATATTTTTTTCAAAATTTTGAGCATCTATTACATCTAAAATTAC
>DTZN01000149.1 GCA_012961365.1 Hydrogenothermaceae bacterium | reverse complement strand
GGTGTATCTATTGCAAGTATTAGTTTTTCTTATAGCTTTACACTTTTTATACTCCTGTAGTTTTTCAAAAAAAGATTATAAATATGAAAAATATAGTGGTTATTTATATAGAGGAAAAATTGTTTTAGATATTCCTGATTGGATAAGATGGGTAAAATTCCCAAATTCTTGCAAAGTTATTTTTATGGATAGACTGCATCATAACCTTGATGCATCGTGTGTGTTGCGGTTTAGGGAATGTATTATATCAAATGCTGAAAGAGATATTGCTAAATATGGGGGGAATGTGATTATATTAGAAAAGAAAAGGTTGCATAGTGATTATACAGGACAATATGCTATTCTTAGTTGTTCAGAGAAAGGAAAAGTGGATATAGTTAATCTTGTTGAGGCTAAAATAGAAGAGAAAAAGAGAAGTTCTAATTAGCGAGGTATTAAATGGATAATTCAAATAAACAAATGAAAGAGTATTTAATTGATGTTGCAAAGAAATATGCTCCTGAGGAGTTACCAGAAAATAAAATTGAACCTGTTTTTCCTGATATAGTTTTTGAACTACAAGATGGACTTATGATAGTTTTTCCAGATGTTTTACCATATAGATTTGGAGAAGATGGGAATGTTGTGAGGCATAATGCAGGAATAGAAGTTGCAAGAGTAAAGTTTTCAGATGAAGATTTAGCATTTTTCAAGGATATTTTAGAAGAAATGGAAAAGGTAAAGATTAAAGAAGAAACTAAAATTAAAATGATAGAAAGGCTAAAAGCAAAAGGAATGAGTGAGAAAGAAATAGAAGAAGTATTAAGGGGATTATAAAATTAGAATATGTTGCGGATGCTATTTTCTATAAGCCTACCTAAGTATGCAGTTCCTTCTAAAATATGTCCTATTTTTGCGGTTTTTAATATAAAATTGGATGTAAATTCTTTTAAAGCTATAAGTTTATTTTTATCAATGTCTAAGGTATAAATTTTCTTATCTTTAGATATGTTATTTGGATTCAATAAATTTTCTTTAAATTTTTTGTTGTATCTAACAATAATGTTGTATATATCGTCTATAGTCTTTCCTATTGATTCTTTGCGAAAATAAGGTAAAGAGTTTCTTATGTATATGCTTTTTTTATCCCAATAAATTGTCAAAGAATTAGAAGCTCGAGAAAGAACGACATATAATTTTCTAAATGTTTTTGGGTCCCTTGCGTTTAGGAGTATAGATAAGTAGGAAGGAAACTTATAAAGCAGTACATTATCGAATTCTAAACCTTTAACTGATTCATAGGTATATATGTTTACATTTTTTCCAAATATGTTTTCAACTTCGTTTATATGTTCTTTTTTAGATACAAAAACAGCTGAATTTCCACTTATCTCAAAAAATTTGCTTATCTCATTCGTTTCATAACATATCTTTATTTCGCCACCCTGAAATATACACCTTGAAGTCAATTCTTCATAAGTTTTAGAAGGGGTATTTACATACTCTATATTCTTGAAATATCTTGGCAAACTTTCATCAAGTAATAAAATGTCTAAGGCTAATTCCATAATTAGAGATGGTGTTCTATAGATTGTATATAAATTAGAAACTTTTGCACCAAGTCTACTTTGTTCAAAGACATCATTGTTAATATTTGTTATAGAATGTTGGTTTGTAGCTTGAGCTTCATCTATAAAAATAATTATGTTCTCAAAAACATCTTTTGCAGCTTTTAAAAAGTTTTTAGGTATATCTTGAGATTCGTCTATTATAAGATGGGATATTGATTTCGTGCTTTTATAATCTTCTAATTTTTCTTTCCATAATTCAGAACTTGTTGTTGATGTTATTTGTATTCTTTTATTAAATTTCTTAATTCTAGATGGTAAAATTTCAAGTTCCGTAGCAAGTGAAAAAAAAGTTAATACTTTAACGTTTGGTATTTCTTTAAATTTATTATCTAAACTTTTATTTATTTCTGAATTGAAGGTTAATACTAAGATTTCGTTGTTGCTATTTTGAGAAAGTTTTTTTATTAAATTTTCTGCTATAAATGTTTTTCCTGTTCCTGCAAGGCCACGAATAATTTTACTTCCTTTTTTGTATTCTTTAACAATTTTCATTTGGGTTTTATCAAAAAATACAATTTGGTTTGCTGTAATTACTGGAATAATTTCTCTATTTGTGGTTCCTTCTATTTTTACGTTGAATTCTTTTGCGTATTGAATTAATTTTTGCATTATCATAGCAATATCTTTAAAAGTATCTTTATCATCTAGGTGAGGGTTATATAATAG
>DTZN01000148.1 GCA_012961365.1 Hydrogenothermaceae bacterium | reverse complement strand
TTGAATAAGGAATATGGCAAGCAGAACATCCCATTCCTCTAAAATCACCTCTTTTTTGTCTTCCTTTATTACCTGTGTGGCATCTTTGGCATTCTTGTCTTAGATATGTATAAACTGCAAGTTGTGGGTTTTTTTCAACTTCTTCTGCTGTTGGTGCTTTTGGTAATGTGGTCATTTTTTTAGGGAAAACTTGTGGTTCTAGTTTTTTTAATTTTTCCATATATTTTTTATATTGCTGAGTTCCAAGAGTTTCATGAATATCTAAAGCTTCTACATCGTAGTTTCCAATATCATGTTTATAACCATTTAAACCTCCAAATCCCCATAAAGTTCCTTGTATTTTTCCAGCTTCTGTAAACATCAAAGATGTATACTGAGTTCTTACTTGTTCTTGATGGCACATTCCACAAGTGTATTTATTTATCCAAGGGCTCCCTGGGTCAGGATAAAAATTTTGGGGACCTTTAATAGTTCCACGTTTTGTTTTTAAACCTTTTAAAAATGCTTTTATTGAACCTTTATGAGCTTCCTCTTTAGTTATAGCTTTTGGATTTCCTCCATGGCAAACTATACAGTTATTTTGAGGATATCCTGCAAGCGTTGCGATATGAAAAATTTCTTTCATCATTTTAGAACTTTGGTCTCTAATATCCTCTATACCATTGTGGCATTTTAGACAGTTATTTTGTATAGATGCTTGAGATGGAAAAGAAATAAGAAAGAAAAGGAGGAAAATCCTCAAAAATATCATTTTAAAACCTCAAAAAATTGTTTTATCTAAGAAACTATATCTCTTCAACCCAGTGTTTATATTTTTCTATTTTTCCTTTAACTGCATCAAAATAAACTTTTTGGATTTCTTTAGTTATCTTGCCAGGTTTTCCATCACCTATTTTTCTATTATCTATCTCAACAACTGGCGATATTTGTGCCCCTGTTCCACAGAAAAACACTTCATCTGCTATATAAAGTTCTGTTCTTGTTATACTTCTTTCAATCACTTCATAACCTAAATCTTTTGCTATTACCATAACAGCCCATCTTGTAATTCCTTCTAAAATGTCATCAGAAACAGGAGGTGTTATTAATTTTCCATCTCTAACTATAAAAATGTTTTCTGCAGAACCTTCTGAAACATAACCATTTTTGTTTAAAACAATTGCTTCATCTACTCCTGCAAGGATTGCTTCTGTTTTTGCAAATGCACTGTTTACGTAAGCTCCTGCAACTTTTAATCTAGGGGAAATCATGTTATCGTATAATCTGGTCCAAGATGAAACTATTGCTTTTGTTCCTTTTTCTATATCTATATAATCTCCTAGAGGGTAAAGATAAATTGCTATTTTTGCATTATATCCAATTAGTTTTGGTCCTATGGCAGTATCTGAAAAATAGACTATAGGTCTAATATAAATATCGCTTTTTATGTTATTTTTTCTTATAAGTTCTTTAGTTATTTCAACTAGTTCTTCAATACTTTCATTAATTTCCATATTCAAAACTTTCATATTTTTGAATAATCTTTCGTAGTGTTCTTTGAAAAATAAAGCAAACATTTTATCTGTTTCTTTGTCGTAATATGCTCTTATACCTTCAAAAATAGCTGTTCCATAGTGAAAAGAGTTTGTTTTTATACTTATTTTTGCTTCTTCTTCTGGGACAATTTTTCCTTCAAAATAAACATATTCCAAAGTTTCTACCTCCTACAAAGTTATATATCTAAATTTCTAACATCTTTTGCATATTTCATTATGAATTCTTTTCTAGGCTCTACTTTTTCTCCCATCAGTATTGAAAATACTTCATCTGCTAATGCTGCATCTTCTAGAGTAACTTGTAGTAATCTTCTTGTTTTTGGATTCATTGTTGTTTCCCAAAGTTGCTCTGGGTTCATTTCCCCAAGACCTTTATATCTTTGGATTTCTACTCCATTTAATCCAGTATTCCATATTAAATCAAATAACTCTTCAAAATCATGAATTTCTTTTATTCCTTGTTTTGTATTTACAATAATTGGCAAGTTTCCAACAATTTCTCTTAATTCTTTATCTAATTCTAAAAGTCTTCTGTAAGCATAAAGAGTTAAAAAGTCTGAATCTACCTTTGTTGAAACTTTTCCAAATTTTTCTTTTTTATCAAAAAATATGTCAAAAGCTCCTTCAAACTGGTCTTTTTCATAATAAACTTCATAATTTGGTAAAAGCTCTTTTGCTT
The DNA here is from genome assembly GCA_012961365.1 of Hydrogenothermaceae bacterium. Lineage (GTDB taxonomy): Bacteria > Aquificota > Aquificia > Aquificales > Hydrogenothermaceae > Hydrogenothermus. The sequence continues at coordinate 1,897 of DTZN01000148.1, read as the reverse complement.
TTGCAATTATTTGTTTAACTTTTTCTTCCTCAATTACATCATCTTCGGTTATTTTAAGCTTTAAAATTGTATCTACAACATCTTTATCTCTTTTTTTAATAAGACTTTTCTTTAAATCTGCATATTCTTTTGCTTTTTTGGCAAGTTCTTTTATTTCTAGTTTTGTTAAACTTTTACCCTCAATTTGAAAATCATCAAAAGCAAAATCCATTATTATTCTTGCTAGTTCTTCATCGTCTTTTACATAAATGGTAGTTCTTCCTTTTTTTAATCTGTATAAAGGTGGTTGTGCTATGTATAAAAATCCATTTTCTATTAGTTGTGGAAAATATCTGTAAAATAGTGTTAACAAAAGAGTTGTAATGTGTGCCCCGTCAACATCTGCATCTGCCATTAGTATTATTTTGTGGTATCTAAGTTTAGATAAATCAAATCCTTCTTCATCTTCTATATTTAGGCCTATTCCTGTTCCTATTGCATTTATTATTGAACGGATTTCTTCATTTGATAGGATTTTATCTATTCTTGCTTTTTCTACATTTAAGATTTTACCTTTTAGTGGAAGTATTGCCTGATGTATTCTATCTCTTCCTTGTTTTGCTGAACCTCCTGCAGATTCACCTTCAACAATGAAAAGCTCACATTTTTCAGGGTCTTTTTCAGAGCAGTCTGCAAGTTTTCCAGGTAGTGATGTATCTTCTAAAAATGATTTTCTCCTTGAAACTTCTTTTGCTTTTCTTGCTGCTTCCCTTGCTATTGCTGCTTCTATTGCTTTTTCTGCAATTTTTATAGCTATATCTTTGTTCTTTTCAAAATATTCAAGCAGTGTGTCTCCAACAACAGATTCAACAATTTTTTTAACTTCTTGGTTTCCAAGTTTAGATTTTGTTTGTCCTTCAAATTGGGGTTCTGGAACTTTTACAGATATTACTACAGTTAAACCTTCCCTTAAATCTTCTCCTTTTATCCCACTTTTTAACTCTTTAGGAAGTCTCATATTAGATAAGGTTTTATTCATAGCTTTTGTTAAAGCAACTCTAAAACCAGAAACATGAGTTCCCCCTTCTACTGTTTTAATGTTATTTACAAAACTTTCAACAACTTCGTTATAACTTTTTGTGTATTGAAATGCAACTTCTACTAAAACTCTATCTTTCTTATCTTTTATATAAATGATTTCATTAAATAAAGGGTCTTTTGCTTGATTTAAAACTTTTACAAAGTCTTTTATTCCTTCTAAATATAAGAATTCTTCTTCTAAGTCTTTTCTTTCATCTTTTACATAAAATCTAACACCTGAGTTTAAAAATGCTAATTCTCTTAATCTTTTTGCAATAGTGTCATATTTAAACTTAATAGTTTCAAAAATCTGGTCATCTGGCATAAATGTTACTTTAGTTCCTGTTCTTTTGGTTTCACCAACTACTTTTAGTTCAGTAATAGGTTTACCATATTCATATTCTTGTCTGTAAACTTTCCCATCTCTGTAAACTTCAACAACTAACCATTTAGATAATGCATTAACTACAGATGCACCAACTCCGTGTAATCCACCTGAATACTCATAAGCTTTTTTAGAGAACTTTCCTCCTGCCCCAAGTTTTGTAAATACCATCTCTACAGCAGGTTTTCCAGTTTTAGGATGTATATCAACAGGAATACCCCTACCATCATCTTCTACAGTTATTGAACCATCTTCATGTATAATCACATATATATTTTTAGCATAACCAGCCATTGCTTCATCAACAGCATTATCAACAAGCTCGTAAAAATCCCCCCGCTCAAGCACACGACCCTCACGAAGTGCGTTAAGGTCTAGAGGGCCAAAGAGTTCTGAAGGTTCGGTATATTTTGTCAAAAGGTATTTGAAGAAACGTGCTCTAATGAGCTCAGC
>DTZN01000147.1 GCA_012961365.1 Hydrogenothermaceae bacterium | reverse complement strand
GTAAAGATATAAAAAAAAGCAAGCCTTTTAAGTTAAAACTAATTACTAAAGCAATAGGTTTTTAAAAGCAAAAAATTTTATAAACTATTATTTAGCAAATTTAATGTGGAGGATTAAAAATAATGTTTACTGGTTCTTTGGTAGCTTTAATAACACCTTTTAAAGATGGAAATATAGATAAAAAAAGTTTGAAAAATCTTATAGATTTTCATGTAAAAAATGGAACTCATGGAATAGTTGTAGCAGGAACTACTGGAGAGTCTGCAACTTTAACATACTCAGAACATGAAGAGTTAATTGCTTTGGCAATAGAATATGCAGATAAAAGAATACCAATAATTGCAGGAACAGGAGCAAACGCAACGCATGAAGCAATTGCATTAACAAAATTTGCAGAAAAAGTAGGAGCAAATGCCTCACTGCAAATTGTTCCTTACTATAATAAACCAACTCAAGAAGGTGTATACCAACACTTTAAAGCTATAGCAGAGGAAACAAACATTCCACTAATTTTATACAACATTCCATCGAGAACAGGTGTAGATATGCTACCTGAAACATTTGCAAGGCTTTATTCTGATTTTCCAAATGTAATTGGTATAAAAGAAGCAACAGGAAATGTTGCAAGAGTTTCAGAGCAAATATCATTAACAAATCCTGATGTAGTTATACTATCTGGAGATGATGCTTTAACTTTACCTATGATGGCTGTTGGAGCAAAAGGTGTAATCTCTGTAGCTAACAACTTAATACCACAAGATATTGCAAAAATGTGCGAACTTGCTTTAGATGGAAACTTCACTGAAGCAAGGAAAATACATGATAAATACTGGAAGTTATTTAAAGCAATGTTTGTAGAAACTAATCCTATTCCTGTAAAAACTGCTGCATATATGATGGGTTTAATTGATGATATAGAAATGAGACTTCCTCTTTATTACATGTCTGAAAAAAACAAAAAGTATTTAGAAGAAGTATTAAAAGAGTATGGTCTAATTTAATGGGAAATAGTTAATCCTTTATTTAAAGAACTAAAAACCGTGTTTTTGCAATTTTGCAATTTATAAAAAGTTATATCTTAAGATTTAACTTTTTTAAAAATGGTATATTTTTTGCCTAATACTTTTGTAAATTTGTTTTTTGGGGAGGTATTTTGTGAAAGTAGCTATAGTTGGTGTTGGAAATATGGGAAGGCATTATGCCAGTAAATTTAAAATACTTGGTTATTCACCTATTTTAATTGACACTAATCCAAATATATTAAAGAAATATGACGAAAGCTATAGAAAATATACTAGTATAGATGAAGCATTGAATAAAGAAGATATAAAGTATATGTTTATTGCAACTTCTCCTAAATTACATATTTCCCTTGCAAAAAAGGCATTGGAAAGAAACATAAATACAATGATAGAAAAACCTCCAACTTTAAATCCAAAAGAATTAGAGGAAGCTATAAATTTTGCAGAAAAAAATGGAGTTTATTTAGGGGTTTCAGAAATAGAACTTCATTCAAATATTGTTAGAAATTTCCAAAAAGACTTGAAAATCAATGATATACAGGCTTACAGATTGAATACTAGGAGTGGATATATAAATCCTTTTTTTGATTTAGCTTGGCACGATATATATATACTTCAATACCTATTTGGGAATATAAAGTTAAAACAGGTAAAAGATAAAGGAAATATTTTTGAAATATATGGAGAAACAGATAAAACTGATTTCTTTTTACAAGTAGCTTGGAACTATCCAAATGTTAGAAGAGAGTGGATATTAAAAACAAAAGAGGGAGAGATAATATTTGATTTTGCAAATGATACAATAAAGTATTCCGATGGTAGACAAGAAAAAAAAGATAATACAGACAAATTAGAACTTATGATAAAACAGTTTATCCAAAATCCATCTTTTGAAAGCTCATATAGAGCACTTCAAATACTTAAGGAATTCAATAAATTTGATGTAAAGGAGAGGATAAATTGATACCCATAATAAAACCAGAATTTGGAAAAGAAGAAGAAAATACACTTTTAGAAATAATAAATAATGGGCATATAACTAGAGGAAAGTGGACTTTAAAATTTAAGGAAAGCTTTAGAGATTATATTGGCGTATCATTTTGCCACACTGTTTGTAGTGGGACAGCAGCTATTTATATAGCATTAAAAGCAATAGGAATAAACTCAAAAGAAGATAAAGTTATAGTTCCAGCTTTTAGCTTTATGGCTACTATTGATGCAGTTTTATTGGCAGGTGGAACTCCTATTGTAATTGATATTAATCAAACTTATACAATGAATACAGAGCAACTAATAGAAGCTATAGAAAGATTTAATCCAAAAGTAGTAATACCTGTTCATCTATATGGACAAACTGCAGATATGGATAAAATAAATCAAATATGTAAAGATAAAAAAGTTATAGTCCTAGAAGATGCTGCACAGGCTCATGGGGCAGAATACAAAGAAAAGAAAGCTGGTAATCTTGGGGATATTTCTGCATTTAGTTTTTACGCATCAAAAAACGTTCCAATGGGAGAAGGTGGGGCTATTTTAACATCTAATCCAAAGCTTGATGAAGCTATATCAAATTGGATAGAGTTTGGAAATCACCCTGCATTAAACTTAAGGATTACAGAATTCCAAGCAGGTATAGGATACTGGCAACTTCAAAAACTTGATGAGAATAATGAAAAAAGAAGAAAAATAGCAAAAATTTATAATGAAGAATTCAAGAAATTACCCGGCTTAGTAATTCCTGAAGAAGCAGAAAACAGAAAACACGTTTACCATATATATACGTTAAGACATCCAAAAAGAAACGAAATAATTCAAAGACTTATAGAAGAAGGAATAGGTGCAAGAGTTTATTATGATTATACTCTACATAAACTTAGAAATGCCCAGCATTTAAACTGTGAGTTTGCTGAGCTTTGTTCTAAAGAGGTTTTTTCAATACCTATTTTCCCATCTTTGAAAGAAAGCGAAATAGATTTTATCATTGATAAGGTAAAAAAAGTGGTTAAAGAGGTTTCTTGATTTTTAAAAGTTTTTTACTAATTATAATACAACAATAAAAGACATCTTGGAGATAGAAAATGAAAAATATAGAAGGAAAACTATCTGCTAAAGGATTTAGATTTGCAATAATTGTAAGTAGATTTAATAGTTTAATAACAGAAAAACTTTTAGAAGGAGCTATTGATTGTATAGTTAGACACAATGGAGATGAGAAAAATATTACTATAATAAGAATCCCCGGCTCTTTTGAAATACCTTTAACTGCAAAAAAACTTGCAAAATCAGGGAAATTTGATGCTGTTATATGTTTAGGAGCAGTCATAAGGGGAGATACACCTCATTTTGATTATGTTGCAAATGAAGTTACAAAAGGAATAGCTCAAGTGTCTTTAGAAACAGAAATTCCTATATCTTACGGAATACTCACAACAGATACAATAGAGCAAGCAATTGAAAGGGCAGGAACAAAAATGGGAAATAAAGGTTTCGATGCTGCTTTAACTGCTATAGAAATGGTAAATGTATTAAATCAGATATAAAAAGAAAAAATGGAAGCAAGAAAGATTATTGGAAAATTTAGAAAAAAAGCAAGAGAAATAGCATTAAAGGTTTTATATGCTTATGAACTTCAAGATAAGGATGCTGATATAAATGAACTACTTGAAGATATAATTAAAGATATTAGAAATAAAATTTCTGAAAAAACTTTACAGTATGCCTATGCTATTGTTAATGGTATTGTAGAGCATATAGACGAGATAGATGAAATAATAAAAAAGTATCTTAAAGATTGGAGATTTGAAAGGTTAGGAAATATAGAAAAAACTCTTTTAAGAATAGGAACTTATGAACTTTTATTTGCTGACATTCCAGATAAAGGCAGAGTATTTATAGATATTTTAGATTTAGCCAAATGCTACAGTTTAGGTGAAGATGCTTTAAAGTTTATAAATGGAATTCTAAGTAATATCTATAAAAATGAGAAAAAAAGAGAACATACAGAAAGCTATTATTAGCTCTCTTTTTTTTCCTCAAAATACGAAGAAATTGATTGTTTTAAAACCTTTATTATAGTCCCTTCTGAAACTTTTAGTGAAACTACATTATCTTCTATAGATTTTATTTCTCCAATTATTCCACCAGAAGTTATAACTTTATCTCCCTTTTTCAAAGAATTTAAAAATTCCTGATGTTTCTTCCTTTGTTGTTGTTGAGGTCTATAAAGTAAAAAGTAGAATATAGCTATGAGAAGCACCATCCATATAATAGCACTTATTAATTGCTCTGCTCCGCCTCCTTGCATAAAAACCTCCTAAAAATTTAATAAATGGTCGGTGGAGGATTCGAACCTCCGACCTCCTGCGTGTCGGGCAGGCGCTCTAGCCATCTGAGCTAACCGACCAATAAGGTTTAAAATTATACCAAATTTCACAGTAATTTCACATTAGG
>DTZN01000146.1 GCA_012961365.1 Hydrogenothermaceae bacterium | reverse complement strand
TCAACAACAATATTCACTAAAATAATGCTTTAACGAGGGGATATAATGAATGAGTATATTCTATACTTTACCATGTTTCAGATATAAGTTATAGAAAAATTAATAAAGACTTAACTATTTGGGTAAAAACTGATATAAATGCAAAAGATAGTTTCTATTTAGTCTTTAGTAAAGACAATCAAAATAATGCAGTACCAGGAGAAGAAATTTTTGACTTTTATGATGATTTTAGAGAAAGTGATTTAGATTCTAAGTGGGTTTTTGATGAAGAAGGTATAACCTATGATATTGAAAATGGCATATTAAGACTTAAACGTGAAGAAGATAATAAACAAGCCATTTTATCTAAATATTCCTTTAATAAAAATTCTATATTAGAAGCAAAAGCTAAGTATTATCATGATGAGAAAAAAAATGCATTTTATATTGGTTTTGTTTCTTCCAATGATAATTTTGATAGATTAACAGATTTAAATAACGTTTTTGGAATTATAGATTCAGAAGCTTATGGTTCAGGTAAAGCTTATGTAGATATAAACGGTAACAAAACAGAAGAATCTTTCTTTACTCCAAAAGAAAATGTTTGGAGAAACTATAAAGTACATTATTCGGATTCTTTAGAATTTTTTGTTGATTATAACTCCACATCTCTTGATAATGAAGGTTTCAATGATCCAATGTATCTTCACATTTCTATAAAAGAGAAAAATGGTACTAGTATAGATTGGGTGAAAGTTTATAAATATTCTGAAAATGTAAGAGTTGATCAGGTAAAAACTTACTATATTCCTACTTTAATAGAAGATAACTACCCTATTAAAGTAGATATATCCTCTTTAAGGGATAAAAGTTTTGTTTTATCCTTGGAAGATACTTCCCAAAAGATAAATTATTGTTTCTATCATCCAGATACCTTAGAGTGCAATAAAAAACCTTCCGACTATATATATACAAAGTTACCTTTATCCATTGAACCTGCTCAGAAAAAAGAGTTAATATTTATAAAAGCAAAAGGTAATAATAATCAACTTGTTACTGGAGAAGACATCTTCACTTTATATGATGACTTTTCTTCAAATGAAAATTGGGAGCATGATAATTCAGATGTAACAGAAGGTAAGTTAATAATTAAACAAGCTGGAAAAGCCGCTTATCAAGGTACTTTAGATGATGGATTTTATTATATAGAACTAAAAGTTGATAAGATTGACAATAACACTCTTGCTGTATCCTGTGGAGGAAAGTTTATAAGCTTTATAGAAAAAGAAGGTATTTATAAACTATATAATCACTGTGAAGGTGAATTTGTTTTAAAAGGTACTAACTTAAACGATGAAAATTCTGAAATACTTATAGATACAGTAATAATAAGAAAAGGACATAGAGGAGACTTAGAATTTACTGCTTCTTCTTTCTCAAAGAATATTAAGTATCCAATATCCCCCGTAGTAGAAATAAATGGAATTTCTCATGAAATCTGGTCTAAGATATATAATCCAAAT
>DTZN01000145.1 GCA_012961365.1 Hydrogenothermaceae bacterium | reverse complement strand
TTTTTTATAGCTTCTTTTCTATAAGATTTTATTTTTTCTATCTCTTTTTCTGCTTTTTGAAAATTTGTTTCGTCTATTAGTCTTAATGCAAAATCAAAGAATAAAATTGCCTTATGGGGATTTTCATTAGCTATTTTTCTACCTGCTTCTATAAGTATTTCTTTATATTTCTCGTCTAATTTTATATCGTAATTTATTTCCATACCTTCTACTATATGAATTGCAGAATTTATAATATCTCCTTTCTCAAAAAACTCATCTGCAATTTTAAAGTGTATATTTGAAATCTCAACAAAAAATCTTTTTTCCTCAGGCATTAATGTATATGCTTTTTTAAAATCTTTGATTGCGTTTTCATACTTTCCAATTTCTTTGTAACTTTGTGCTCTCAAATCATATGCATCAACAAGATATGGATTTAACTGAAGTGCCTTTGATAATAGTTCTATTGCTTTTGTGTATTCTTTATTATTAAAGTAAATTTTTCCTAAATAGAAAAAATATTTATAATTATCCTTTCCTTCTTTTTTATACACTTTTTGAAGATTTTCAAGAGCCTTTTCGTAATTTCCTCTAGCTAAGTGTATTTGTGCTAAATAAATGTAAGCCTCTTCTAGATTTGGTTTTAAAGATAACACTTTATTGAAATCTTTTTCTGCCTTTTCTAACTGCCCAAGTTGAAGATAGAGTTTTCCTCTTTCTAAATAAGCTTCTGTGTAGTCTGGCTTTAAATTGATTGCATGGCTAATTTCCTCTATTCCTGCTTTGAGGTTTTCTTCATTTAAATCTGTTGCAAGTGTTTTTCCACGCCAAAAATAAACTTCTGGAAAATCTGGAGCTATATGTGCCGCTTCATCAAGTTCTACAAGAGCCATTTCGTAGTTTCTTTCTATGAATAATTTTTGTGCTTTTTTTAAGTGATTTAATGCTTCCTGATAGCTCATTTTATTCCTCCAATTGATAAAGGCTGGTATAATTTTTTAGCAATGAAAAAGAGAAAATTTATAAAAAAGCTTTTCATATCTTTTTTTCTTATTTTCATATTGATAATTATAGGCATACTCTCATCTGGTTATTATATTATAAATAATTATAAACCTCTACTTGAAAAATTTGGTATTACAATTGAAGAGGAATGTAAATTTTCCTTATCTAAAATTTCCTGTAATTATCTTAATATTTCTTCTAAAAATTCGAATGTAAACTTAAAAAACCTTAATGCTAAATTTTACTTAAAAAATGTTTTTTCTAACTATAAGATTGTAGATTTATATATTGAAAATATAGATTTAAAATTAAAACAAGAAAAGCAAAAAAAGAAGAAATTCCCAAATCTAAAAAAGCTCTTTAAGTATAGTTTTAATATCCTTAAAAGGTCAAACATTTATGTGGAAAATATAAATATTGATACAAAATATTTTAAAGCTAACGAAATTTCATTTAAAAATTTGGAAAATAAATTTTTTATTTTAAAACCTTTTTACATAGTATATAACGATAATAAAATAAAAGTATTTCAATTTAAAGGTTTTATCAATAAAAATAAGAACAAACTTATAATAGAAAAAATAAGTGGTAGTTTGTATAAATCTGAGTTTTTTCTTAAAGGCTATTATTCATCTAATATGGAAGGAGAATTTAAGGGGTATATAAGGGGCAAATTTACTAAAATAAATGGAACTTCCTTAAAAAATTTTAGTCTGGTTTTAAATTTAAATCTAAATGGCTCAAAGATAAAATACAGTATAAAAGGAGACATAGAAAACATAGAAAGTACTAAGATAGGAAATATTGATAATTTTTCATTGGATTTAGCTGGATTTTTTGATAATAAATTAGTATCGAATGTTAGCTTTAAATTTTATACTGCCTATCTTTTTAATGAATACTTTTTAAAAGATTTTTCCTTAAAAGGAAAATTTAAAGCCAGTAGAAATTTTACTGATTATAAAGGAAGTTTTTCTTTAACTTCTTTAGAATTTGAAAATACTTTTTTTAAATTTAAAAATCTAAACTCAGATTTTTATATTGAAAACAACGGTAAAACAACTATTAAAGGAACCTTGAGTTTAAATCAAAAATTAAATTTAGACTTTGTGTCTAAAATAAAAACAAAAAAAGATTTATCTATTATTGCTAAAAATATTAACGGGAAACTTGAGGATATTATTTTAGCCTTAAAACAAAAACCAGAATGGTTAAAAAATTTAAAAGGTGCGTTTCTTGCTAATTTAAAGTATAAACTAGGAAAAGATATAAATTTTGAAGCTAATGTAAAAAATTTAAATTTATTAGGAGTTAATTTTTTTAATGGTTTTGTAAACTTAGTTTTTAATCATAAAAATTTAGATTTTAAAGCCAAAGGTAAACTTTTTAGTGAAAATTCTTATATAAACTTTTCGGTTCAAAGTAAGAATAAAAATTTAGCTGGAAAATTGGATTATGAAAATGTAGATATTTCTAACTTAGTATGGATAAAACGTGCAAAAATAAAAACTGTTTTATCTGGAAAAGGAGAAATTTATGGAAGTTTAACAAGTCCTAAGTTTAATTTATCTGGAAAAGGAAAATTTTTTGAATATAAAAAGCTTTATATTCCAGATGTTGATTATGAGTTTTTATATGAAAACAAAAAAATTAGTATTGTTGCTAAGCATAAAAAAAATATAAAAAGCCTAGTATATATAGCTTTTAAACCATTTAATTTAAAATTAAATATACAAGCAAAAAAAGCTGATGGTAAATATTTACAGGAGTTTTTAAATGAGCTAAATCCTAAACTTTTTGCTTATATAAAACCAAAAGAAGTTAATGGAAAGTTAAACATAAATGTTTTGAATAAAGACTTTAAAATTAATTTAGATTTTGTGAACTGTGAAGTTTTACTATCTCCTATAGAAAATGTATTTATAGCAAATTTAAAAGGAACTATTTCAAGGAATAATCTTGTCTTAACAGGTAATTTTGGCAAAAAAGATTTCGTTTTTAAAGATTTTTATATACAGGATATACAAGGAAATTTTGAATTAAAAAATAAAAACTTCTTTCTCTCTTTATTTGCTAGAAATTCCAAAAATTTAGACAATTTTTTTGCTAATTTCTTTATGAATATGGATATTGCAAATAATATACTAGATACAAACTTTTCTTTAAGTGGGGAAAAACTAAACTACCATATTGCATTGTCAGGAAACACAAAAGGAGAAATAAAAAACTTTAGTGGAATTATAAACTACGCAGTTTTGAAAAAAAATGGTTATCTAATATCTAGTGATAAGCTTAATATTAATGTAGATGCAAATAACGATATATACGCTAAAATATTTAAAGATAAAATTAGGTTAAGTTTAAAGCCAAAAATAAAAATATATTTAAAAGCCCCTCAAATTGAAGTTTTTATAAAAGAAAACAATACATTTTTGTATTTCTTTTCTCCAAACATAAAAATATATAAAAGTAAATTTGAAATACTTAACTTAATAGGACTACTAGCTAAAGCTGATAGTGAAAAGTTTATTGCTTATCCGTTTTTTCATTCTGGGATTTTTAAAGGACAAGTTGAAACTTTAAGATATTGGTTTTCAAACAAAAGATTACAAGTTAGAGCTAGAGGAAAACTTAATAAACAGGCTATTTCCGAATTTTTTCAGATTTTATCTGTAGATGGAGACGTTCAATATACTCTGGATTATGATAGTAATGTAAATAAATTTACTTCAGAAGCAAATTTAAAAATATATTCTAACAATTTAAAATTAAAATCTGGCTATATAATAGGAATTGTCCACGTAAAAGATTTAATTGCTTATTTAAATAAAGGTGTTTTAAGTTTGAAACTTTCAGCAGAAGATAATCTTGCATTACTTTCAAAGGGTAGTATTGACTTATATGCTACCTCTTATATAAATAAAAAGCAAATTGAAGCCTTTGCTGAAATATCTAATTTGCCAGTTAGATATTCATCATTATTTAAAGGAAATATAAACTCCACTTTGAATTTAGAGCTTAAAAATTCAGAAGGTAAAATATCAGGTCAAGTTTTACTTGCAGGTAATCTAAAACTAAATGTATCTTCTTTAAGAAAAAAAACTTCTAACAATAAAAACGAAAATTTAGAAAAAATAAAGTTGAATATAAAGATATCCTCGTATTTACCTATTTATGTTTACGGAGATTGGGGAAATTTTTTTGCAGAAATAAAAGGAAATTTAACAGGTAGTTTAGCATCTCCTATTTTTAATGGTGAAATTACAATAATTTACGGAAAAATATCCTATATGAAAAACAGATTTAATATAGATTTTGCAAATATAAAAATATCAAATAACATACCATTTTTAACTGCAAGACTTTCTACAACTATAGCAACTACACATATATTTATAAATATTTCAGGAAATCCCCCTGATGATTTAACATTTAATTTTTCTTCAACACCTCCTCGTTCAAAAGAAGAAATAATGGCTACATTGCTTTTAAGAAATACACCTTCTACCTTAGAAAATATCCCTGTTTTTACAGCTTTTGGTAAATTAATAAGAAGTATTCTTCCTCTAGATAAGTTTTTATTTTCTGGAGATGCAGAAAGTACATTTTTTAACACAGGATTTGATATAAGTATCGCTCCAAGATATTCACCAACAGAAGGTATTGTTGCAACAATTTATGCAAAAAGAAGTATCACAAGAAGAATATTTGTTGCGTTATCTAAACCTATTTCTCAAACTACTTCACAAACACTTGTTGGTTGGTATGAAGGGGGATATAGAATGACCCAATCCATATTTTTATTTACAAGATTTTATGAAGATGAAAGAAACGAAGTTGGTATTATATTTAATCTACCATTTGATTTTTGACTATTTTATCTCATAATAAATAGAAAATTAAACCAAGAAGCAGGTGGAAATGGTAGAAAAAGAAACTCCAATGCTAGCCCAATATAATAAGATAAAAGCAAAATATCCAAATGAACTTTTATTATATAGATTGGGAGATTTTTATGAACTTTTTTATGAAGATGCAGAGATTGGTGCAAGAGAGTTAAATATAATTTTAACGAAAAAGAAAATTGGTAAAGATAAATACATTCCAATGTGTGGTATTCCTTACCACTCTGCAGATAGTTATATATCAAGACTTGTGATGAAAGGCTACAAAGTGGCAATTTGTGAACAGTTAGAAGATGCTAAAACTTCAAAGGGAATTGTAAAGAGAGATGTAATAAGGGTATTAACTCCAGGAACATTTTTTGAAAATGAAAAAATTAAAACAGGACTTCTTTCAATAGATAAAGAAGGAAAAAACAAATATGCAATAGCATATTTAGATTTATCCACTGGAGAATTTATTGGGACTATTTTAAATAAAGATGATTTAATTTCGTTTATTGGAAAATTTCAACCAAAAGAAATATTAATAAAAAAAGATTTTAATACCCAGTTTATAAAGGAACAATTTAGAAATATTTTTTTTAGTGAACTTCCAGATGAGTTTTTTGAGTATTACCAAAAACAGCTTTTAGAAGATTTTTCAGCAGTGGATATACATTCTTTTGGATTTGATAAAGGAGAAGAAAGTGTAATAAGTCCTTTATCAGCAGTTTATAACTATGCAAAAACTACACAAAAAAACTTTTTACCCTTTATAAAAAAACCTAAACCCCATAGAGAAGACATATATATGAGAATAGACTACTTGGCTCAAAAACATTTAGAACTTGTTTATTCAAATGAAGGAAATCCTTCTTTGTTTTCTGTTATAAACAAAACATTAACAGGAATGGGAAGAAGAAAATTAAGATTTTTCTTACTTCATCCATTAAAAAGTAAAAAAGAAATAATAAAAAGACAAAGTGCAATTGAAGAATTACTTGATAACCAATTAAGAGAAGAAATAAAGGGCATTTTAAAAGATATATTTGATATAGAAAGATTAGTTTCTAAAATTTCATCAAATACATTAACTCCACGAGATATGGTCGCCTTACGAAACTCATTAAAAAATGCATTAAAGCTAAAAGATTTTTCAAAAAAAGTAAAATCGCCATATTTAAAATCCTTATTTAATGAAATTGGAGATTTTGAGTATTTAGTAGAAAAGTTAGAAAAATCTTTAGAAGATAATCCTCCTATACACTTAAAAGAAGGAGGATTAATAAAAAAAGGTGTTGACCCATACTTAGATGAACTAAAAGAAATAAAAGAAAAAGGAAATCAGCTAATAAAAGAATTTCAAAAAAGAGAAAAAGAAAAAACAGGCATAGCAAGCTTAAAAGTTGGATTTAATAAGGTAATGGGATATTACATAGAAATAACAAAACCAAATCTTCATTTAGTTCCATCTCACTACAGAAGAAGACAAACCCTTTCAAATGCAGAAAGATTTATAACAGATGAACTTCAACAATTAGAGCAAAAAATACTATCTGCAGATGAAAAAATAAAAGCACTAGAATATGAAATTTTTATGAAGATAAGAGAAGAGGTAGAATTTTTATCAGAAACTATAGCAAAAACTTCACAAGCAGTTGGAGAAATTGACGCAGTAGTATCACTAGCACAACTAGCAGTAGAGGAAGGTTGGATAAAACCAGAAATTACAGAAGACTTTTCTCTTTACATAGAAGAAGGAATTCACCCAGTAATAGCCTACTATAATAAAGATTTCGTTCCAAATAGCTTATATATGGATAAAAACGGATTTTTCCATATCATTACTGGTCCAAACATGGCAGGAAAAAGCACCTTTATAAGGCAATCTGCAATACTTACAATACTTTCCCATATAGGCTCATTTATTCCTGCCAAAAAAGCAAAAATAGGCGTAGTTGATGCAGTATTTACAAGAATAGGCTCTGGAGATGCCTTGGCTAAAGGCTTATCTACATTTATGGTGGAAATGCTAGAAGTTTCAAACATTTTAAATAATGCAACTGAAAAAAGCCTAATAGTCTTAGATGAAGTAGGCAGAGGAACAAGCACTTACGATGGATTATCTTTAGCTTGGGCTATATCGGAATATATAGTAAAGAACATAGAAGCTAAAACTTTATTTGCCACCCATTATCACGAATTAACAGAATTACAACAAGAACTTCCTCAAGTTAAAAACTATCATATGCATATAATTGAAGAAGGAGAAGATATAAGATTTACCTATAAAGTAATGGAAGGATTTACAAACAAATCATATGGAATTCATGTTGCAAAACTTGCAGGAATTAATAAGGAAATAATAAACAGGGCTTACGAGATTTTAGAAAAATTTGAAAACCTCCATGATTTATCAGATGTGTTTGAAAAAGAAGATATAAAAATCTTAAGACAACCAGTAAATGTAAACTATCAAAAGCAATTAGAAGGAACTGAGGGTCTGGAAAAACTCCCATTATTCAGTCAAGTTGAAGAACTAGAAGAAAATTCAAAATATAAGGAAATAATAGAAGAGATTAAAAATTTAGATATTGCAAACTTAACTCCTCTGCAGGCGTTAAATATATTAAATGAATTAAAAAACAAAATATAAAAACTTTCTTAGCTAACTCCTTTTTTTGCAAATATTAAGTAGCCTGTGTGAGCTATCATTCTGTCTTCTGGTCGCAGTCTATCTGGAACAGGTTTATAATGTCTTTCTAATAGCTCTATAACTTCTAGTTGTAAGAAGTTGTGATTTTTTAATTCATCAAGAAGCAATGAAATCTGATTTGTAGTTGGGACCAAAAACCCTAAATTTGCTCCAGATTTTAAAGAATTTTTTATATTTTCTATATAAAACCAAGGTTCCCTTACATCAATAAAACCAGCGTCAAAGAAATTTTCTGGAAGTTTTTCTTCTAAAGATTGGTGCTTTATTTCTACATATTCTTCTAATCCTGCTAAAGATATGTTTTTATAAGCTCTTGTAATATATTTTTTCTCTTTTTCAAAACCATAAATTTTTCCATTTGGTTTTACTGCATTAGCCATTATAATACTTAATGCTCCACTTCCAACTCCACTTTCTAAAACCTTCATTCTGTCAGTTAACCCTAGTTTTAAGGTTATATAAGCAGAATCTTTAGGATAAATGATTTGGGTTTGTCGTTTTATTCCAAACATTATTATTTCAAAAAGGGAAGGTTTTAAAACTAAAAATTCCTCTCCTTTGTGGGTTTTTATTATGCTACCGTATTCTTTTCCTATAAGCTCCTCTAAATTTATGTTTCCTTTGTGGGTTCCAAAGATTTTTCCTCTTTCTACTTTTACAAAAAATGAATTTTTTTTACTTCTTAAATGGACTGTATCTCCTTCCTTTATCAAGTTTCAACCTCTTTCTTTTTTATAAGCTTTGTATCCAAAAAAGAAAAATATAAAAAGAATAACCAAAAGTAAGCTATAAAGGGTAATATCCAAAACATCCATCTTATAGACTACTTTCCACCACTTTCACTGTTTGAGCTACCTTTTTAGCTTTTTCCCTAGCTTCTTCTATAGTCTCTCCTACTGCTAAAGCAACTCCCATTCTTCTTTTTGGTCTTGTTGTTGGTTTTCCAAAAATTCTAATTTTTGTATCAGGTATTGATAGAGCTTTTATTATATCTTCGTAACTTGGGGCAACAGACCAATCTTTAGCATGAAAGCAGTAAGATGCTCCTGCAGGAGCTACCATTTTTATATCTATTGGTAATCCTAAAATTGCCCTCAAATGTATTTCAAATTCTGACATGTTTTGAGAAATCATTGTTACCATTCCTGTATCATGTGGTCTTGGGGATATTTCATTAAACCAAACTATATCACCTTTGACAAAAAGTTCACATCCAAATATTCCATATCCTCCAAGAGCATCAGTTATTTTTTTAGCTATATCTTTAGCTTTATTTAAAGCACTTTCACTCATTGGGTGAGGTTGCCAACTTTCCCAATAATCTCCATCTACCTGTATATGTCCTATAGGTGGACAAAATAATGTCCCTTGATTTTTAGTTTTAACTGTTAAAAGGGTTATTTCATAGTCAAAATCTATAAATTCTTCTATTATTACCTCTCCACCTTTTCCTCTTGCATTTTCTTGAGCATAATACCAAGCTTTTTCTACTTCTTTTTCTGTTTTCACAATGCTTTGACCTTTTCCTGAAGAGCTCATTACAGGTTTAACAACAACTGGAAGGCCTATTTCTCTAACAGCCTTTTTATAATCTTCTATATTTGATGCAAATCTATATTTTGAAGTTGGAAGGCCAACCTCTTCTGCAGCAAGTCTTCTAATTCCTATTCTATTCATTGTGTATTTAGTTGCCATGGCACATGGCACAACATTAAATCCTTCCTTTTCAAGCTCAACTAAAGCATCTGTATCTATTGCTTCAATTTCTGGAACTATAAAGTCTGGTTTTTCTCTGTAAACTATATTTTTTATTTGCTGAGCATTTTTCATATCTATTACATAACTTCTTTGCGCTACTTGTTGAGCAGGTGCATTTTCATAGCTATCTACGGCTATAACTTCTATTCCAAGTCTTAATGCTTCTATAGTAAATTCTTTTCCAAGCTCTCCACTACCAAGAAGTAAAACTTTAGTTGCATTATGAGCTAAAGGTGTTCCTATTTTCATTTACTTTACCGTTCCATCTATCCATATCCATAATCGTTTAAGTTTATTAGGCAGCTGTAGGCTCTTAGTCTGGTTAAAGGTAGTACTGATAATAGACTTGTGAAACTGGCAAGCCCCTGACGGAACGGATTTCTGGCAGGAAT
>DTZN01000144.1 GCA_012961365.1 Hydrogenothermaceae bacterium | reverse complement strand
GATGGTATGTTCCCGCAAAAGACCCATCACGGAAAGTTAGATATAGACGGTATAATTAAGGAAATATTGAAAAAGGTAGAAAAAGAAAAATAAAATGGACCTTCCTAAGAAAATCTTGGAAGAACTGGAAGAAAAGACTAAAGACTTCCCAGAAGATGTTAAACAAAAAATATATGAGGAGGTCAAAAAAAGATATGAGAAAGCTTTAGCAGATGTAGGGGAACCAGTAGGGTTAGTTTCTACACAATCTCTAACCGAACCTGCAACTCAGATGATATTGAGATCTTTCCATTTTATTGGAATGTCCGAACTCCAACTCTCCCTGGGTCTTCCTAGGTTTATAGAGATAGCTGATGGAAGAAAAAAAATAAAGGAAAAATATATGGTAATAAGATTGAAGGACGAGTATAAGCAGAACAAAGAAGTTGCTTATCAAGTTGCTAGAAAACTAAAGGAGATAAAATTATTTGATGTAGTTAAGGAGATACAAACTGATATAATAAATAAAACTCTAAAAATTATCTTTAATTTAGAAGAGTTGAGAGATTTAGACCTTTCTGTTGAGAAAGTGACGGACATACTGAAAAAGAAACTTAAGAAAATGAAGATTATAGAAGCTGGAGAGGATTACATAACTCTAAAAGCTGCTAGAGAAGACATGTCTATGAAAGAGTTTTACCAATATAAAGAAAAAATAAAGAGTTTACACATTGCAGAAATAAAAGGAATAAGAGATGTACTTGTTAAAATGGAGAATGGAGAATTTGTAATTTATACTTATGGGTCCAACTTGAAAGAGGTAATGAAAATACCAGAGGTAGATTATACAAAAGTATACTCAAATGATATACATGAAGTTGCAAAAGTTTTAGGAATAGAAGCTGCAAGAGAAGTAATAGTGAGAGAGATACTGAATATATTAGAGAAGCAGGGTTTAGATGTAGATGTAAGACACGTTTTATTACTAGCAGATGTTTTAACATGGTATGGCGAATACTTGGGTGTTACTAGATATGGTTTGCAAGCCGAAAAAGGTTCTGCCTTAGCTAGAGCTGCCTTTGAAACTCCGATAAAACATCTCATTGTAGCTGCGATGCTTGGAGAAAATGATGATATGAAAACAGCCATAGAGAATGTTATGACGAATCAACCAATACCGTATGGTACCGGATTGTTCAAAGTATTTTATGTAGAGGATCCAAAGAAAGAAAAACAAGAGCGATAATTTTTTAATTTATTTTTAAATCATTAAATCTATGAACCCAGTGGAGGAGCTAAAAATGATTATGTTAAATCAACCAGATAAGCTAGTTGTAGGTAGTAGAAGGACTTTAAAATATCTGAAACTTGGAAAAATATCTAAGGTATTTATGGCAAAGAATGCTCCAGAAGATGTAAAATCAGACATTGAGTATTATGCTAGGATATCGAATGTAGATGTAATTGTTCTAGATTTAGACAATGAAGAGTTAGGAGCCGCCCTTAAAAAGTCATTCAAGGTGTCAGTTGTTTCTGTTCTAAAATAGATCCTTAAATAATCTTTTAAATTTTTTACTAATTTTTAATTCATGCCAAATGGTCTATTTGCTGCTAGGAAATTAAGGTTAAAAAAGAAACAATTTAGGTGGTCTAAAAGAGAATATAAAAGAAGAATGCTCAGACTAAAAGAAAAACACGATCCATTGGAGGGAGCTCCAATGGCTTCTGGTATAGTACTGGAGAAGACAGCGTTGGAAAAGAGACAGCCATATTCAGGTATGATAAAGTGTGTTAGAGTTCAACTGAGGAAAAATGGAAAGATTGTGACGGCTTTCGCCCCAGGTGACCAAGCTATAAAATATATAGATGAGCATGATGAAGTATTAATTGAGGGTATTGGTGGTGCTATGGGTAGATCTGTGGGTTCTATTCCAGGTGTAAGATTTAAAGTAGTACTAGTTAACGGGCAACCCTTAGAACTGCTAAGAACTGGTAAGATAGAAAAGGCTAGAAGATAGACTTCACATTTTTTATAAGACCTGTTTTATTAGAAAAATATTATTAGGTTTATGCGCTACTTTTAATAAAGTGGGGAATAAAAATATTTTATGTGCGTGGACATTGTATTTTGGAAACAGATTGGCTATTTAGTTGCATCGATTATAGCAGGTTTTGTACTGGGTAATGTACTAGGTTTATTAGTGAACAGAATTTTGGATAGAACGATAGAGAGGTGGCTGGATGAGACTCAAATAGGTAAAGAACTAAGAAAAATACAACTAGATTTCTCAGATACAGTAGGGTTGTATACTACAATATTTGTATTTTTATTGTTCCTAATATGGGGAGTATCACAAGT
>DTZN01000143.1 GCA_012961365.1 Hydrogenothermaceae bacterium | reverse complement strand
CATCAATATCATCTGCTAATACTTCATTTATATTTTTAATATTTCCTCTTGCTATTCTTGCTGCTTCAACTAAAACATTCCTTTCCTCATTCATTTTTTCTCCAGTTAGGTGGTTTATAACCTCTTTTTGAGGAATATTTGGAGCCATACATACAATTTCTACACCTGCTTTATCTAAAAAATAAAGTGTCAATGTAGCTTCATGTATTTCTGCTCCATCAAAAACTCCACAACCTGCAAGTAAAACTCCTACTTTCATAACCTCTCCTCCTAAAATTTGTTTATTACAAAAATTGTGTAATTAAATAGAAAATTTTTCAAGTTAAATAAATTCAATGGAAAATTTTAGACATATTAAATATAATTTTTATAAAAATCCATATTAAACTTTTATTTAGGGGTTAATGTGAAGATAGTTTTTACAAGTGTAAACAAAAGTGATATAGAATTTTATAAATATTCTTTGCCTGAGAGTGAAGTAATATTTTTTCAAGACAACATAGATAATATTAACATAAAAGAAATTTGCGATGCTAATATACTCTCTGTTTTTGTTTTTGATAAATTAGATAAAAATAAATTATCACAATTTAACAATTTAAAATTAATAATAACAAGGTCTGCAGGTGTTGACCATATTGATATTAATTATTGTAAAGAAAGAGGGATTAGAGTAGCTAATATCCCTGCTTATTCCCCAAAATCAATAGCAGAACACAGTTTATGTCTTTTACTAAATTTAACAAGAAAAATCAAACTAATTTCTAGTAAAACGAAAGATATAGACTTTTCACAAAATGAAGAACTAATAGGTTTAGATTTAGACCAATTGAAAATAGGAATTATTGGAACAGGAAAAATTGGAAGCTGGATGGCAAAAATTTGCAAAAATTTAGGAATGGAAGTTTATGCTTATGATATTAAAGAAAATCTGGAATTGAAAACCTTAGGGATTAAATATATAAATTTAGAGTCTTTAATAGAAATTTCTGACGTTATTTCTTTACATGTTCCTTATTCAGCAAAAACTCATCATCTGATAAATAAAGAAAAAATAAATAAAATGAAAGATGGAGCTATTATTATAAATACATCAAGAGGGGCAGTATTAGATACAAATGCACTTTATAATGCTTTGATGAATGGAAAACTAGGTGGAGCTGGTATTGATGTTTTTGAAGATGAAGATATTTTGATTTTAAATAGGTATGAAAAAGGAATAGTTAGTGATAAAGCTTTAAAGATTTTAAAATTAAATACATTACCAAATGTCATAATAACACCACATATAGCTTATTTTACAAAAAAAGCGGTAAATAACATAAGAAATAGTGTAGTAGAATGCATAAATATATTCCTTAAAGAGGGTAAACTAGGAAAATTTGAGGTTGTTTAGTTTTTATTTAAAAATATGCAAAATTAAGGTAAACTAATATAATATTAAGTTTTTTAGGAGGATTTTATATAAATGTATAGACTTGAAATAGTTACTCCTGAAGGAATTGTTTATAGCGGAGACGTTTATCAAACTGTTGTTAATACTGCAGATGGTG
>DTZN01000142.1 GCA_012961365.1 Hydrogenothermaceae bacterium | reverse complement strand
TCTCCGGGGACGATGGCCACCCTCACGCCCAACCTCTCCACGAGGACCGCATCGTCCGTCCCCTCGAACCCCTCCTCCTTGGCCACCTTGTGGGCCTCGGCGAAAAGATGGAAGACCTGGCGCCCTTTGAACCCGAGGCCTTTGTGGACGCCTTGCTGCCATGAGGCCCTGCACCTTATTGGCCCTACCGAGGGCCAGGATACCCCGCGTAAACAGGGCGCTCTCGAAGGTGGTCTCCGCGGGGCTGGACAGCTTCGACCTGCTCATGAACCCGCGGCACCGACAAGCGGTGCACAGCATTTCCAGTGCTGCTCCTTCGGCCGCTCGGACACCCATCCAAAAGTGAATATTTATTATAGGTGAATAATTTGATTTTTCAACCTTATAAAAATATACTAAAAAACAAAAATTAAGGTTGGTTTATGATGAAAAAATATTTTACAAAAATTACAATTTTAGCTTCAGTAATTAATTTTTGGGGTTGTTTTGAAAAACAAACTCACCAGGAAAAAGTTTATAAAAAAGAAACAACCTTACAAAAGGCAGAGGAAAATTTTAAAGAACTAGATATGGAGTCAGAAAAATCTACAGAAGAACTTATTTTACAGGATAATTCTACGAAAAAAATAAACATTTTGCAGGAAAATAAAAGTATTCAGCCAAAAGAATTGAAAATTAAAACAAAATATCCTCTAAAAAATGGTTATCCAGTATGGGTTTATAATCCAAACTATGGAGGATACTTAGGTGCAGTAGGTATTGCAAAAAAAACACAAAAGGGCGGATATCCACAGCAAAAGAAAATTGCTATTATGATAGCAAATGCAAATTTAGCAAAACAAATAAATCTAATAATAAATAGTGAAGTTTACACGGAAAAAATCAGGATATCTAAAAAGGATTATGAAGAATATAAAACTAAATTACGCTCTTTATCTAAACACAGTGCCAAAGCCTTTTTAAAAAATACTATTGTAAAAGATGAATGGATTGACCCAAAAACTGGTGATTTATATGTCTGGGTTGTTTTAGAAAAGTAAATTTTTTGAAAATTATAAGTAAAGATATTAAAATAAATTTCTGAAAAGCTAATGAAATAATATTGAGGTGAGTATAATGGAAACATTCAAGCTAAGAGTTTTTAGGTATGATCCAACTAAAGACTCTGAAGGCTATTACCAAGAGTATACCCTCCCTGTAGAAAAAGGAATGACTGTTCTTGCAGCTTTATTTAAGGCAAAAGAAGAACAAGATCCAACTATATCTTTTAGATATAACTGTAGAGCAGCTATTTGTGGTTCATGTTCTATGAGAATTAATGGACACGCAACATTAGCTTGTAAAGAACAGGTAACAAAAATATTAGAAAAGTATAATACAGATACAATAACTGTTGAACCTATTGGTAATGTGAAACCTTTAAAAGACCTTATTTTTGATTTTGATTATCTTTTGGAAAAATTCAAAAAAATCAAACCTTGGTTTATACCTAAAGAAGCTCCTCCAGAAGATGGGACAGAATACAGACAATCTCCTTATGATCACCACAAGATAGATTTTGCTTCTGACTGTATTTTATGTGCTTCATGCGTGTCTGAATGTAATGCATTAAAAGCAAATGATAAATATTTATCTCCATTTGTTTTAGCAAAAGCCTATAGATTTGCAGCTGATAGTAGAGATGGAGCAAGGAAAGAAAGACTTGAAGCAGTATTAGAACACTTTAATTTGGAGTGGTGTGTAAGATGTTGGCAGTGTACAACAAACTGCCCTAAAGAAGTTCAGCCCTATGAAAGCATTATAAGACTTAGAATTATAGCAGCAGAAGAAGGATATAAAACTCCAGGAGAAAAACACGCAGAAATATTTGAGGAAGATATAAGAGAAAGAGGATTACTTAATGAAATGCTTTTACCAATGAGACAAGAAGGTCTTCTTGGAGCAATTAAAAGAGCTCCGTTTGGAATAAAAATGTTTTTCAAAGGTAAAGTAAACATTGCTGATTTTTTTGGTGGACACAAAGTAAAAAGACATGAAGAAGTTGAAAAAATATACGCAAAAGCTAAAGAAAAAGCAAAAGAGGTTCAGATAAAGATTCCTCAAATATTGGGAGTTGTTTATGAAGATAAAAGAAAGACAGCAAAAAGGGCTAACTTTTTAGACAAAGGAGGTAACGAATAATGTCAAATTTAAAATATGCTTTTTATACAGGTTGTTCTGCCAAAGGGGTGGCTCCCGAGCTTTATGATTCCACAAAGCTTGTTGCAGAGAAACTTGGTATGGAATTAATAGAACTTGAAGCAGCTACATGTTGTGGCGCAGGAGCAGTTCAAGAAAAAGATGAGTTTTTAGCCCTTACTATAAATGCAAGAAACTTAGCCTTAGCAGAAGAATTAGGTCTTGATTTGCTTACTATATGTAATACTTGCACTGTAATGCTTAGAGATACTAAGTTTAAATTAGATAATGACCCACAACTAAAAAAGGAAGTAAATGAAGTTTTAAAAGAAGCTGGTTTAGAATATAAAGGAACTTCTGAAGTTACACATTTTTTATGGGAAGTTATTGATGGAGTTGGTTTAGATAAATTAAGAGAAATGGTTGTAAGACCATTAAAAGATTTTAATATTGCGCCTTTTTATGGATGTCATATTATTAGACCTGTTTATTTAATTGGATATGAAGACCCAGACAATCCAAAATCTATAGAGATGTTAATAGAAGCTCTTGGTGGAAATCCAAAAGACCACGAAGCTAGACTTGCATGTTGTGGATTCCACTCTTTCTGGTCTGCAGAAACAGAAGTTACACTTCGACTAACAGCAATGGATACTCAATCTGCAAAAGAAGAATCAGCAGATTTTATGGTTACTCCTTGCCCATTGTGTCATACACAGTTAGATGCAATGCAAGAAGAAGCAGAAGAAAGAATTGGTGTAAATATAGGAATGCCAATTTTACACTTACCACAAATGATAGGACTTGCCCTTGGTATGAACCCTAAAGAACTTGGACTGCATAAGCATGTAATTTCTACAAAAGAAATAGTTAATAAAATAACAGCAAACGTTTAAAAATCTATAAAAATCTATATTAAATATTTAAATATCTAAAGGGGAGTTTCCCCTTCATTTTCTTATCTTCTTTTATTTATTATTCAAAGTTGCTAATATTCTAACAGTTGCAATTTATATAATATATACCTATAATATATTTCGGTTATATTCTAATATAATAATGTATGAGGAAGGTGCGGAAAATGGAAAATGGAAAACAAATTAAAGAAGAAATAGTAGATACCAATCACTGGAAAGATGAAGAATGGTTAGATGATAATGCAGAACTGTTAAAAGCTTTAGCGCATCCTAGTAGACTAAAAATAATAGGGTTTTTAAGTAGCGGAAAAAAATGTGTAAAACATATATGGGAAGCTTTAGATTTACCCCAGCCAAATGTTTCTCAACACTTATCAGTATTAAGGAATAAAGGGATTTTAGGATATAAGCGAGAAGGTTCTATTGTGTGCTATTATATTAAGAATAAAAAAGCATTAAAAATTTATAAGTTACTAGTAGAGGAGGAATAAAGATGGCAGGTAAAGTTTGCGAATTAAATGAACAAAATTGGGAACAAGAGGTTTTAAACTCTGATGTTCCTGTGTTAGTAGATTTTTGGGCTCCTTGGTGTGGACCATGTAGATTAATAGCTCCTATAATAGAAGAGCTTGCAGAAGAGCTTGAAGGGAAAGCTAAGGTTTGTAAGCTAAATACAGATGAAAATCCTAATATTGCTATGAAATATGGAATAAGAGCTATTCCTACAATCATGGTATTCAAGAATGGCCAAGTTGTGGATACTAAAGTTGGTGTTCAACCTAAAGAGGTTCTGAAAAGTTTACTAGTATAAGAGGCTTTAATTGTCAGTTAAAATACATCCTACTGCAATCGTTTCAAAGGAAGCAAAGCTAGGGGTCAATGTTGAAGTTGGCCCCTTTTCTATTATTGAAGGCAATGTAGAAATTGGTGATAATACAAAAATATCCTCAAATGTAAAGATTAAAGATTTCACTAAAATAGGTTCTAATTGTAAAATTTTTGAAGGGGCTATTATTGGTAATATTCCTCAACATTTAGGCTTTGAAGGTGAAGAAAGCTATGTTTATATAGAAGATAATGTAATTATTAGGGAATACTGCACAATCCACAGAGGAACAAAATTTGATGATGGTATAACAAAAATAGGTGAAAATTCCTATTTAATGGCATATGTTCATATAGCCCATGACTGTAAAGTAGGTAAAAATACAATCTTAGCTAATGGAGTAACCCTTGCTGGTCATGTAAAAATTGGAAATTATGTTTTTATAGGTGGCCTAACTCCTATACATCAATTTTGTAGAATTGGTGATTATGCAATGGTTGGTGGAGCTTCTGCAGTAGACAAAGATATACCTCCATTTACAAGGGCTTCAAAAAACCATGCAAGATTATATGGATTAAATCTTATTGGATTAAGAAGAAATAACTTTACCAAAGAAACAATAAGAATACTAAAAGAAGCATATAAGATAATATTTATCAAAGCGCCAACATTAAAAGAAGGTATTAAGGAAGCTTTGGAAAAACTGCCTAATATTCAAGAACTTGAATATCTTGTAAACTTTATCAAAAAAAGTAAAAGGGGAATTACCCCAGACGCTACTAAGAAAAAATCAATATGAAAATTGGTCTTATAGCAGGAAAATCGGACCTTCCTATAGAGTTTGCAAAATCAGCAAAAGCTCAATCTAAAGATTTAACAATCTTTGCATTAAAATCTATAACTGACAAAAAAATAGAAAAATATGCAAAAACTTACTGGGTAAACTTTGGAGAAGCTCAAAAACTAATAGACCTAATGCATAAAGAAAGAATTACACATTTTGTTATGCTTGGGAAGATAGAACATTATCTTTTAATATTTTCTTTTTTTAAATTAGATAAAAGAGCTAAAGAGTTTTTATCAAAATTAAAAGATAAAAAAGCAAAAACAATACTTGAAGGAGTTATAAAAGAACTTGAGAAAGAAGGTTTTGAGGCTTTAGATCCAACTCCATATTTAAAATCTTTACTTGTTGAAAAAGGGCTTGTGAATAGTGTTTCATTACAAGAAAAATATAAAAAAGATGTAGAGTTTGGAATTAAAATAGCCAAACAAATTGCACAGCTAGATATAGGTCAAACAGTTGTTGTAAAAGACCAAATTGTGATAGCAGTTGAAGGAATAGAAGGAACTGATAAATGTATAGAAAGAGCTGGTAAACTTGGAGGAGAAGGACTTGTTGTATGTAAATCTGCTAGAAAAAATCAAGATATGAGATATGATGTTCCAGTTATAGGGGAAAAAACTTTGGAAAGTATGAAGAAAGCTAAAGCAAAAGTTCTGGCAGTTGAGGCAGGAAAAACTTATCTTATAAATAGGGGAGATTTTATAAAAAAAGCTGATAAATTAGGAATATCAGTTATTGGAGTGAACATAAAAGAAAATGAACCAGTCATTTGAAGAATATCTTAAAGAAATAGAAGATTTTTATCTTAAACAAAAAGGTGTTTTTGCATTTTTATCAGCAAAGGAAATTGATTTAATAAAAAGTTGGTATAAAAAAAATATTTCTACAAATATAGTAAAAGAAGTAATAAAACAAGAAATAGCTAAATTTCCTATAAAGAAGAAAAAAAAGTTTTCTTTAATTTTAGTTGATAGCATACTAAAAGAAAAATTTTCAACTAAAAAAGAAAAAAAAGCTAAAGATAAATTGCAAAAAATTATCAAAGTTTTTAATATTCCAGAAGAAAAATTAGAAAAATTTTCCAATGATGTAGAAAAAGAAAGATTTATTGTTTTTTATATATGGCAAAATATTAATAGGGAAGATAAAGAAAGGTTAATACATGAAGCTACTTCAAATATAGATAAAACGGGTTTATCAAAAACTGAATATGAAGAAATGGTAAAAAGTTATATATATACCAAAATTTTAAATTACATAGAGTTTTTATAATTATACTAAAATAAAATAGAAAAAGGGGAAAATTTCCCCCTTTAATGAGAATGTTAATTACTAACCTTTTTATATTTATCAGCCTTTTTAACAAACTGATCCCAGTTTTCAGGACCAAAAGGAGATATTTCTCTTAATCTTTGGATAACTTTCGGATACTCTTCTATTATGTAATCTATATCTTTTTCTGTGTTTTCTCTACCCAATGAAAAAACAATAGAACCATTTGATTCTTCAGCTCCAATTCCTACTGCTGCTAAAACGTGAGACTGCTTTAATGCATAAGATACACACGCAGAACCAGATGCAGTAAATGTTTTTTTAATATCAAGCATTAAGAGCATTGCTTCTCCTTCTATATACATCACAATTAAGGATAAATGGTTTGGAAGTCTTTTTTCTGGATGTCCTGTAAATTTAATATAAGGAATTTTTTCTTCAATTCCTTTTTTGAGTTTATCTCTTAATGTTTTCAATCTGTTTACTCTATCATCCATCTCTTTTATAGCAAGCTCAGCTGCTGCTCCCATACCAACAATTAATGGCACTGGTTCTGTTCCTGCTCTTTTCCCACCTTCTTGAATACCACCTTCTATTAAAGGTTTTAATCTAACTCCTTTTCTTACATATAAACCACCAACACCTTTAGGAGCATAGAAATAATGTCCTGTAAACGATGCCATATCAAGTCCCCACTCTTCTATATTAACAGGCATATGTCCAACTGCTGGTGCTATATCTGAGTGGAAAATAACCCTTGGGTTTTTTTCCTTTGCAGCAGAAACTAAAGATTTTATATCTTGAACAGTTCCTATTTCTCTGTTTGCAAATCCGATGGAAACAAGTATCGTATCTTCTCTAACAGCTTCTGCAACTTGTTCTGGAGTTATTATTCCATATTCATCTGGCTTTATATATGTAATCTCAAACCCTTCTCTTTCCAAAGTTTTGCATGAATGTAAAACAGAGTGGTGTTCTATAGATGAAACTACTATATGCTTTCCTCTTCTTGTTATTCCCGGTGCCTTTGCGAAACCTTTTATTGCTAAATTATTAGCTTCTATTGCTCCGGAAGTGTAAACAATTTCTTCAGGGTTCTTTACGTTTAAAAGCTCAGCCACTTGCTCTCTAGCTTTGTTTATGGCTTTTTTCGCTTCTACTCCCAATTTATGTAAAGAAGTTGGATTTCCAAATTTTTCTGTAAAGTAAGGTTTCATAACATCTACTATTTCTTCTGGAACAGGAGTAGTTGCTAAATGGTCTACATATACAATGCCTCTTGTTTCTATCATTTTATTTAACCTCCTTATTAAATACTTAGTTGTTTAATTAAATTTTCTGCTATGGATTTAAATGCTTTTGCAGAGTCAGAATCTGGTTTGGCTATAACAATAGGAATACCCAAATCTGAAAATTCTGCTACTTTTGGCTCTATAGGTATTTTACCTAAGAGCTTAGTATTGTATTGCTTTGCAATTTCTTCTGTCTTGCTTTTACCAAATATTTCATATGCTTTTCCTGTTTCAAGACAAACGAAATAACTCATATTTTCTACAATTCCTAAAACTGGAATTTCAACTTCATTAAACATTTGAATACCTTTTTTCACATCTATTAGTGCAACATCTTGAGGAGTTGTAACAATTATTGCTCCATCTATTTCTGCCACCTGTCCAAGTGTAATTTGAACATCTCCTGTTCCTGGGGGTAAATCTATTATTAAGAAATCTAACTCTTCATCTCCCCAATCTATGTCAAATAAAAATTGATTTAAAGCTTTAAATAAAACAGGTCCTCTCCATATTACAGGAGTATCTTCAGAAGGAAGCATTAAACCAATTGACATGAACTTTATTCCATGAGCTTCAGGAGCAATTAAAATTTCCCCTTGTTCGGTTCTTTTTGCAGTTACAGTTTTGTCCTTTGCTCCTAACATTGTAGGACCTGATGGTCCATACATATCTGCATCTAAATATCCAACTGAATATCCCATTTCTTTTAATGCTGCTGCTAAATTAACTGCAACTGTTGATTTTCCAACACCACCTTTACCAGAAGAAACAGCAATTACTTTTTTTACCTTTGGTATTCTTCTTCTTTGCTCAAACGGGTTCATTTGAGGAGGTGGTTGTGGCGGTTGTTGTTGTCTTTTAGCTGGAGGTTGGCCTGTAAACTCAACTTCAACAGAGGTTACTCCAAGTTCTTTTAAAACACTTTCTGCCTTTTGTTTTAAAAAATCATAGTATTTTTCACTAGGAGAAAATAAAACTAATTTAACTTCAGTTCCATTTATTTGAATATCTCTCATAATATCAGCTAGAGAAAAAGCTATTCCTATTTCATCTAACTTTGCTTTTTTTAAAGCATCAATTACACCTTGTAGAGCCATAAAGACCTCCTTAAATTTCACTTTTTATATTACTTTTATTGTAAAATAGAATAAATTATTTAAGATTTAAAGGTATGATAAGTATCACAGAAGGTCGAGTCAAATGGATAAAATGGAATACATACTTCAAATAGTTATATGGGCTATGGAACCTTTTATAGGAAATGTAAATATGGATGAAGGAAAATATACTGCTATGCAGGGTATTATCCATTTTATAGGTTGGTCTATATTAATAGGTATTCTTATATGGGTATTTAGATATATGAAAAAACATGCACAAGAAGACGAAAGAATGAAAAAATATTATGGAACAAATGAAGAAAAAAAGAACAACTAATAATTCTTTATTTTTTCTTTTAAATTTTTAGTATTTTCTTCTATATTTTCTCCTGCAAAAATAGCAGAAACTATAGCAACTCCACTACATCCTGTTTTTAAAACCTCATCAATATTATTTTCATTTATACCTCCAATTGCTATTACAGGTTGAAGGGATATTTCTACTGCTTTTTTTAGTTTTTCTAATCCTGCTACTTTTGCATTTTCTTTTGTATTTGTTGGGAAAATCGAGCCAAACCCTATATAATCAACAGGTAATTTATTTGCTTCTTCTACATGATTTAAATTTTTTGTTGATAATCCAAGTATTTTATTATTTCCTATAAGCTTTCTAACGTATAAAACAGGAATATCTTCCTGTCCTACATGAACACCATCTGCATCTATTGCAAGGGCAATATCTATTCTATCATTTATTATTAAAGGAACATTGTATTTAATACATAACTTTTTTAAAGCAATAGCTTCTTCTATCATATCTTTGGCATCTTTCTTCTTAGCTCTATATTGAATTATGTCAACACCAAATTTTAATGCTTTTTCTACCTTTTTGGTAAAATCTTCTTTTAAAAGGTGTTCATCTGTTATTGCATATAAAACTTTTATGTTAAACAAGTGTTATCTCCTTTTTTGAAATTTTTACTAATTAGTATATAATATATAAATCTCTAAGGAGAGGTGGCCGAGCGGTCGAAGGCGGCTCCCTGCTAAGGAGTTGAGGGAGTTTTCCTCCCTCCGAGGGTTCAAATCCCTCCCTCTCCGCCAGAAATTTACTTTCTTTTCCTAAATAGATATATAACTCCTCCTATACTAGCTATAACTAAAATAAAGCCTCCTATTTGCGCCCAAGCTCCAATTAGTAATAATTTATGTAAGATACTGTTATGTTTTTCTTTATCTATATTTATGCCTGTTGTTTCTTTTATATGGGTTAGTAAGCTAACTGCGAGGTTTTGTTTTGGTATTTCCTGATGACAAGATATACATACTCCTCTCCTATCTAGTTTTGCCCTCTCTTTATTATTTAAAGGTCTAGAAGCGGTAAAGTGATGTCCTACCGTTTGAAGTTGTTTTCCTGTTTCTGAAACAAATCTAGACCAGTCATATTTCAAGTTTGGTATGGCATTTGTTTGTTTTTGGAAAATAGAAGGTATCACTCTACCGTCTGCAGTAGTTAAATCTACAATATAAGGCTTTGAAGGGTCTGCATATATTTTTCCTTCTTCTATTCCATATCCCATAGTAATAGGATTTGTATGGCAACTTTCACATTTTCGTGCTTCTTTTTGAACTGTATGGGGATGAACTGGAGATATATCAATAGCTAGTTGTCCTTCTTTTCCTGCTCCTTCTACATTTGGAATTTTAAATATATGGTTTTTCAATAAAACTTTTCCATCTTTTCCTATTACTGTAACTGTTGTTTGAC
The DNA here is from genome assembly GCA_012961365.1 of Hydrogenothermaceae bacterium. GTDB lineage: Bacteria > Aquificota > Aquificia > Aquificales > Hydrogenothermaceae > Hydrogenothermus. The sequence goes on along the minus strand of DTZN01000142.1, from coordinate 1,104 downwards.
AACCGGGCATAGCTGGAGATATTCTATGCTCTCCATTTACTGCAAGAGGTGGGTTTTCCCATCTCAAATAGCTTCTACTTTCTGTAATTTTTCCTTCAATTGCATATTTTTTATACTCCTTTCTAGCATCTGCAGTTAATCCATTTTCATCATGGGCATGACCCATTGCTAGCCAATCTGGATGTTTTTCTCCTTTTGAATAATCTATTTTTATATGGCAACCATAACACTGAGGTGCCCATGTTGCATGGCAGGTATAACATTCCATTTTACTTATATGAGCTTCAATATGAACCATTGCAACCATAGCTTCATCATTTAGCTTTCCTTCTTCTACAAGCTTTTTTAGAGGGGTTAATTCAATGTCTTTTCCTCCAGCAGTATGGACAATTACTTTATCTTCTTTTTTAACAACATTACCAAAAGGATTTCCCCTTGCAGTTAACAAATATCCATCTTCTGCAGGATAAACAGTTCCTTTTTTCATGTAATTTAAAAGCTGGAAAACTACTCCTCTAGGCTTTCCTTGCTTTGGAACATTTCCATCAATTTCATCTCCATATCCTAATGGAAGTTCCCAAGGATACTTTTTAGGTGTTCCATGGCAGTCTTCACATTCTATTTCTACTGCAGCTAAATTTGTTCCAACAAGTGTTCCATCACTATGAACGTCGTTGCTAGTATGGCAGTCTTGACAAAGCATTCCTTTTTTTAGATGAACATCTGCATGTAAATGCAAATAATATTTTGTGTGTAATTTAGGCTGAGATGAACCATCATCAGCAAAAGGTGAACTATAAGCTGTTTCCATTAACCCCTGATAAGATACTCCTATCCTTTTGCCTCTATTGTGGCACGTTGTACATGTTTCTACTGGAATACCTGAGTAGTTTAAACCATGTATTTTTACTTTTGCTTCTCTTGTAGCTTGTATTTGGTGAGTTAATAAATGTCCCCTTTCATTTTTGGGGATTGTAGGGTCGTTTCCTTCATAAAATCCTTCATTTGAATAAGGAATATGGCAAGCAGAACATCCCATTCCTCTAAAATCACCTCTTTTTTGTCTTCCTTTATTACCTGTGTGGCATCTTTGGCATTCTTGTC
>DTZN01000141.1 GCA_012961365.1 Hydrogenothermaceae bacterium | reverse complement strand
GCTTCTACAATTTTCATCGACAATAGTGGGTTGTGGCCATGCACTATTATGTTCACGTGGTCCTTCTTCAACACTCCAAGATTTGCAGCACTCTTCAAGGGCTTTGGGGTCCCAAACAACACATCGCTCAGCAATGTGGCCATCATCGAGCCCGACCAGCCGTCGGCTAGTGCCGCTCTAGCACCAGCAGCTATCAAGCTGAGAGGGTCGGCGTCGACGCCCATGTGTGTACGGTGCATTATCTCTACAATCTCCCTATCAATGCTCCTAGGTAGGATGCCCGCTTTAGCCCATACAGCTATTCTTCTAGCGGGGGCAAATGCTTTAACTAGAGCAAGCGTTTCTTCATCTTGTTTGCCAAACTCTTTCTCAAGAATTGCCGCAACATCACTACCAACCTCCATTATGTCGCGACCAGCTACTTTAACGCCAAGCTTAGAGGCAATCCACTTAAGCTTCTCTGCATCTACAATCTTGTAAGACTTGTTCTTGCCCTGTACAACACCTCTGAACACAAACAGTATATCTCTAGCATGGTCACTATGTGCCGCTGCACCAGCAGCGATCATTCTAACAAGGTTTCTTGCTACAATAGTATCTGCATCAGCACCACAAACACCTCTACTGGGCTCACCGCCAAATGGGTTTATACGACATGGACCCATTGCACAATTGCGACAACATACGCCTAGCAAACCAAAGCCACATTGTGGCTGTTGTTTCGCAAACCTATGAAATGCTGTCTCTATGCCCTCTTTTTCAGCCTTCTCTAGGAGCTTATCTAAACCAGGTACTATAGTCACATCTTTTGGCTCTACGTGGACCTTCTTCTCTACCACGGATAGAACACCTCCATCCTACAAGACTAGATATGGGGAAACTTACACGTGGAGCATGAGGTGTTTAGAGAGTATCTCTTGGGATGAAAGTTTTGCTCTAGCAAACATCTCAGCTCCTCTCCTCTTGACAGCCTCCATAACCTCCTCAATCTCACCGAAAACCAGAGCGTCTACAGGACATGCTTCAACACAGGCTGGTAGAAGCCCTCTTCTCAACCTATCTCGACAGAAATCACATTTGATTGCTTTACCAGTCTCTGGATCTACTACCGGATGACCTATTGGACATGCTAGCGAGCAAAGACTACACCCAATACACTTGACATCATCAACTACAACAAATCCTTCCTCGGTATAACACATAGCGTTTACAGGGCATACTTGCACGCAGGGAGCGTTTACACAATGTAGGCATCTCATCGGGACATTCAGCTCTCCAACTCTAAACACTTGTATTCTTGGCTTGGGTCTTGGTTTCTCTATTATAGCACCATAAAGGGTCTTTGTTGCTGAATGTTCAACAGCACATGCTATCTCGCAAGAACGACAACCTATACACTGCTCAACGTCAATGTACATCATGTATCTTGCTCTTACCCCCGTCATGGTATCCCATGTGCAAACAACATTGTTTATTGTTATTTAACGTGGACGAAGAATAG
>DTZN01000140.1 GCA_012961365.1 Hydrogenothermaceae bacterium | reverse complement strand
TAGGATTTAGGTTATGGTAAAATTTAAACAGTTTTATAGACACTCCCCAGTTTTATAGACACTCCCTCTTTCTTCTTTTCTTTCATCGTAAAAAATCCTAATACTAACATTGAAATGCCAATTAATATCACACTTCCAAAGATTATTAGGTAATATAAAATTTCATTACTCATCTTTTTCACCTCCGATACTTGACAAGAGTATGGATATAGCAAGGATTGCTACATATATGATTGCAAATATCAATGAAATTTTTAAGTCAAACCTACCTTTAAATATAGGTTGCAAAATAGCAAAAACAATAATGGTAACTCCTATATTTTGGAAATGTTTTCTATGAAATCATTTTGTTTTTTTATATAACTTTCTCTTCTTTAAGCTACTATCCATTTATGCATATGAAACCTTTCTGGAGATGGTAAAGGAACTTCTATATATTCAACATTTACACTTCATGATTTTCTAGAACAATTATGAAATTCGATGGATAATCTAATATCTCTGGAAAATATAAATTATTCGTGTAAGGAAAGAAAGGAGGAATGTTCTTTTGAAGGAAAATTTTCTTTTCTTTTTCTTTAGGTTTATTATGTATTACTCTTAGAGCGACTAAACCAAAGTGTTTAAACACATTTATGTAATCTCCTATATATCTTTGAAAGTTCGGTAAATAAAAAGTTTCTTTATCAACTTCTGCAATTGGATACAAAGATATATATCGCCAAATATAAAGATTTTCGTAAATAAACTCTTTATTTTCTATAAGTTTTAAAGCTCCTTTTTTTTTCATGAGGTCAACAAAAGTTGGATCTAATGCAACATGAATATGTAATGCGTTTTTTGATGAAATGCTTTTTATATTTTTTGAAAAGTTATATATATCTCCTAAATCTTGCATTAGAAAACTTGAAAATATTAAGTCATATTTTTTATTGAGCCTAAATTTGTCAGATGTTATATCTGCTTGTATAAATCCATCTATATATTCTTTATAATTCTTTAGATTAAATTTTGCATCGTTTAATAGTTTATGTGATATGTCTAAACATGTAATATTAAAATCAATCTTGCTCCTTTTCAGGATTTCTATAAAACATTTCGTAGTATAGCCATCTCCACAACCAATATCAATTACTTTTAATTTTTTTTGTTTTTTTATGATTTTAGATAGCCAGGATATAACTTTTCTCAGTCTTGGTTGAACTAAATAATTCCTATAATTTTTATCTTGTTGGCTCCTTTTCTCCCAGTTCCTTTCATTTTTTTTCCATTCTTTTTCAGCCCAATTTTTCCAATATTTTATAATTCCAGCTTTATAATTGTTCACATTCAACCTTAGTATTTTTTTGTAAAATTGTAATAAATATTTCATTTTCGCTAAACTTACTTTTACTTTCATTAGCCAATTCTTTTGTTTCAAATCTGTAATTTCTTTTTAGTTGAACTTTACTTCCTTTTTTGTCAAAAACCTTAGAATCATAATTAACTGCTGTTATTATAAAACACATTCTTCTTCTCTTATCGATATTAAAAAAGGTTTCAATTAAATTAGTTATCTTATGTTCAATAACAGATTGAATAAATTTGCATACGAGTAAATCATTACTTTTTATATTTTTATTTTTTAACACATCTTTATTTTTTAATATAT
>DTZN01000139.1 GCA_012961365.1 Hydrogenothermaceae bacterium | reverse complement strand
CAGCAAAAAGAAGAGCAGTTTTAGACCCACAAAACACCATCTATGAAAGTAAAAGATTTATAGGAAGAAAGTTTGACGAAGTTCAAGAAGAAATAAAACATGTTCCATATAAAGTAGTTGCCGATGATAAAGGTGATGCTGCTTTTGACGTTCCAAATGCTAGCAAAATAGTTAGACCAGAAGAAGTGGGAGCACAAGTTCTTAAAAAATTAAAGGAAGCTGCAGAAGCATACCTTGGAGAACCTGTAACAGAAGCGGTTATTACAGTTCCAGCATATTTTAATGAAAGACAAAGGCAAGCAACTAAAGACGCAGGAAAAATTGCAGGTCTTGAAGTAAAAAGAATTATTAATGAACCTACAGCTGCAGCACTAGCTTATGGATTAGATAAAAAATCTGATGTAAAAATCCTTGTTTATGACTTTGGAGGTGGAACATTTGATGTATCTATATTGGAAGGTGGAGATGGAGTTATAGAAGTTAAAGCTTCTGATGGTGATACTCATCTTGGTGGTTCTGATATAGATGCAAGAATTATAGATTGGTTAGTAAATGAATTCAAAAAAGAAACTGGAATAGATTTAAGAGAAGATAAAACTGCCTTTCAAAGATTAAAAGAAGCTGCGGAGCAAGCTAAAAAAGAATTATCATTTAAAATGGAAACAGAAATAAATTTACCATTCATCACAATTGACCCAGAAAGCAAACAACCTTTACATCTAGAGAAAAAGCTAACTAGAGCTAGACTTGAAGAAATGATTAAAGATATTGTTGATAGAACTATGGATATTGTTAAAAGAGCTTTGGAAGCAGCGAAATTAACTCCTCAAGATATAGACGATGTTGTTTTAGTTGGAGGTTCCACAAGAATACCTTTAGTTCAACAAAAAATTAAAGAATTCTTCGGAAAAGAGCCTCACAAAGGAGTAAACCCAGATGAAGTTGTATCTGTAGGAGCTGCTATACAAGGTGGAGTATTAGCTGGAGAAGTTAAAGATGTTTTACTAATAGATGTAACACCATTATCTTTAGGTATAGAAACTCTCGGTGGAGTGATGACTGTGCTAATTCCAAGAAACACTCCTATACCAACTAAAAAATGTGAGATATTCACAACTGCAGCAGATAACCAAACACAAGTTGAAATACATGTTCTCCAAGGTGAAAGAAAAATGGCGAAGGAAAATAAATCCCTTGGTAGATTTATATTAACAGATATACCTCCAGCACCAAGGGGAGTTCCACAAATTGAAGTATGTTTTGATATAGACGCAGACGGAATACTTCATGTAACAGCTACTGATAAAGCTACAGGAAAATCTCAATCTTTAACAGTTCAACCATCTTCTGGGTTAACTGAAGAAGAAATACAAAAAATTATTGAAGAAGCTAAAAAACATGAAGAAGAGGACAAGAAATTCCAAGAAGTTGTTGAGCTCAAAAACCAGCTAGATGCATTAACTTACAGTCTTGAAAAAACACTAAATGAAAATAAAGCAAAACTATCTGAAGATGAAGTAAAAGAAGCAGAAGAGGCTGTAAAACAAGCAAAAGAAGCATTAGCAGCAAACGAAAGGGATAAAATACAGTCTGCAATAGATAAAGTTACAGCAGTTGCCAACAAAATAGCTCAAAAACTATATCAATCAGGAGCTTCTGCAGGAACACAAACTGGACAGTCTCAAGAGAACAAAAAAGGTGATGATGATGTGATTGACCCAGAAGTTCAATAGGATAAAAAGGGGCTTAAATGCCCCTTAATTTTTTTATATATTCTTCAAATTTTTTTAAACTTTCTAGATGTGTTTCTGAAAGGTCATAATTTAAACTTTTGAAATATTTAGTAAGAAAATCTTTGTCGTCAAAATCAATTTTTTTTATATAAAAACTTAAATTAGAGAAAAATCTCCTTTTTGAAAGTTTCAAAATATTTTCTAATTCAAAAACTATATTTTTATTTTCCAGATAAAAATCCTTATCAACAGCCCAAATTGCAAAGACAAATGGATAACCTGTATTTTCTTTCCATATTTTTGATAAATCATATATATATCTAAACTTCTTTGAAAATTTTATCGCATTATCTCCTATCAATAATACTGTCTTATCTTCAATATTTTCATAACTTTCTAACTCTTTATATTCTACTTTTTTATTAAGAAAAAATTCTAGAAAAATTTTTGTTAAATATCTTGAACTTTTTGAAGCTTTAGATAAATAGATTGTTTCTATATCAGAAATTTCTATATTAGAGAAAATTGCTACCGAAAATACTTTATTATTTGCAGAAACTGATAAATCATTAAGTAAGACATATTTCTTTTTATTTTCCAGATATTCAGCTGAAGATATACAACCAGCATCTATTTTGTTTTTTCTAAGTAGTTTATTAATTTGTGATGGAACACCTTTTACAAGCATATAATCAAAATTAGGCTTTAAATTTGTAAACTCAAAATTAAAAGGATATGTATTTATATAATCTATCCAACCAATCTTAATCATTCTTATGTTTTTGTT
>DTZN01000138.1 GCA_012961365.1 Hydrogenothermaceae bacterium | reverse complement strand
TTCCTCTTTTAGCAAAGAAGCAACTTCTTCTTAAAGTTATCGAAAATAATGTACCAAAACCTTTTGAATATAAATGGAAAGTATTAAATCGTGGGAGTGTTGCCGAGACAAGAGATATGATACGAGGTCAAATTATTGATGATGATTACCCAGAAAAAAAAGAAAAAACAGACTTTATAGGTGGACATGAGGTAGAATGTTACATAATTAAAGATGGTATCGTTGTAGCAAGAGATAGTATTGATGTGCTTATTAAAGAAGGGGAAGAAGATGAATAAAGATGATTTATTGAAACAGCTAGCGGAAGCAGGATACAATATAGGGTATGGGGCAAAAAAGCATTTTGCCACCTATGATATTGTTGAAAAGGCTCCCAATCTTATAAATTTTCTTTTAATTTCTATAGGTATCTTTGCTTTGTTTATAGATGCTTTGTCAACCAAGATAATATCAGCAGTACTGATTGTTTTTGGGATTATTGGATTGCATATCAATTCCTATAATGATAAACAAGAAGATTATAACTCAACGGGAAAATATCTTATACAACTTTTTGAAGAAGTGAAGTCGTTGTATTACAAAGTTAAGGCATCTGAATATAATCTAGATGGTAATGAGCAAGAAGAACTTAAGAAAATACAATCTAGTTATCATAGGCGAGCGATAAGCAAGCAGATATTATTTAGTGATTGGTATGCTCATTATAAATTCTTTTGGCAACATCAAATAGAATGGATTGAAGAACAAAAGAAGTTTTCTTTTTGGAGAGATAAAGTGCCCTTGACTCTTATACTTATTTTGTTTGCTTCTATTTTAATTGCAGTAGGATATTATTATGGAGAAGATATTTTGAACCTAATGTATTCTTTGAAGGAGACTAAAAAATGAGTAACATAGGTGACAAAGAAAGAGTAACCCAAAATAGAGTTGTCAAGTTATTGAAAAATAAGCTTGGCTATGAGTACCTTGGAGACTTTCAAGACAGAAGTAGCAATGCCAATGTAGAAGTTGAGCTTTTAACTAAGTGGCTTTTGTCTCGTGGTGTGACTCAGGTACTCATAACCAAAGCACTAAGAGAGCTAGACCAAGCCTCTGCTATGGGGCAAGGTAAAAAACTCTATGATGCCAACAAAGCAGTCTATAAACTTTTGCGTTATGGTGTGAAAGTAAAAGCAGATGTTAGTGCAAACACGGAGACAGTTTGGCTCATAGACTGGAACAATGTAGATGCAAACCACTTTGCCATAGCTGAAGAAGTTAGCATATTAGGAGAGAATAAAAAACGCCCTGATATAGTCATCTATGTCAATGGCATAGCACTAGGCGTAATAGAACTCAAACGCTCTTCTGTGTCTGTGACAGAGGGGATTCGTCAGAACTTAGATAACCAAAAGAAAGACTTTATACGAGATTTTTTTACTACGATGCAGTTAGTCATGGCAGGTAACGATACTGAAGGGCTTCGCTATGGAACCATAGAAACGGCAGAGAAGTACTATCTTACATGGAAAGAACAAAACCCAGAGTATAACCCAAAGACAGATGAAAAAGATGCTAAGTACCTAAACCCCATAATCTGTGAAGGTGGAGACAATGCCTTAGACTGTGCCGTTTTACGGATGTTAGACAAGAAGCGTTTCTTAGCGCTGATACATGACTTTATTGTTTTTGATGCTGGGGTAAAGAAAACGGCTAGACACAACCAGTATTTCGGAGTGCAAGCAGCCAAAGAGCATGTGAAGTCAAGAGAGGGTGGTATCATTTGGCATACACAAGGATCTGGTAAATCACTGACGATGGTATGGCTAGCCAAATG
>DTZN01000137.1 GCA_012961365.1 Hydrogenothermaceae bacterium | reverse complement strand
TTAAATTAAAGGACACCGTTCAGAGGTAATAAAAAATGATAAAAGGTTATAAAATATTAAGTAAAAAACCTCTTACTAAGTGTCCTTCGCCTACCTCTCTATGGGGTAGGGATATACTATCCGTTATCCTTACCAAAGTGGTAAGGACTCACGGAATACTTTTAAGCCTTTGCTTCTACGGGATTTTTTCCCTCCACAAAGGCAAAACAATACATAAAAAAATAAATAATAATACACGGTCTTTGGAAAGACCATTACTAATATTCTATTATATTTTTATTTTTAATTTATTTCAATAGGAGGCGTAAAACTTGAAGATAGATAAAAAAGTATTAAAAAAGGTCGTTAAAGTTTTATTAAATAAGCTTCCAAAAGAAGAAGAAAAACTTTTAAAAGTTGCAGATGATTTAGACACTCTTCAGTTTTTATATAGAAAAAATAAAGATTTTAGAAACTTACTTTTAAATCCTAAATTAGAAGCAGAAAAGAAAAAAGAATTTTTTAAAGGGTTAGCAGAAAAACTATCTTTAGATGAAATGATTATAGAAGCTGTTAATTATCTAATAGAAATAAACAAAGCAAACATTTTAAAAGTTTTAGGAACAGAATTTAGGTTTGAAGTTGAGAAATTCTTTGCAACAGTAAAAGGAGAAATAATAACTGCTTATCCACTAGAAGAAGTTGAGATAAAAGAAATAAAGGAACTTATAGAAAAGAAAATAGGTAAAAAAGTTGAATTTGATATAAAAGAAGACCCATCAATTATTGGTGGAGTTATTGTTAAAGCAGGAAGTTATATTCTAGATGCTTCTATTAAATCTTATTTAAAGCAACTTGCTCAACAATTAACTACTGTTTAAAAGAAAAAGATTAAGAAGGAGGTTCATAAATGACAATAAGAAGTGAAGAAATAGCAGAAAGTCTCAAAAAGCAGTTAGAAGAGTTTCAAGCTACTGCTAATTTAGAAGAAGTTGGAACTGTTATTCAGGTTGGTGATGGTGTTGCTAGAGTTTTTGGTCTTGAAAAAGCAGTAATGGGGGAAATGCTTGAATTTGAAAATGGCTTAACTGGAGTTGTATTCAACTTAGAAGAAGATAATGTTGGTGCAGTTTTACTTGGTGATGAAAGTTTAATAAAAGAAGGCTCTACAGTTAAAAGAACTGGAAAAATATTAGAAATACCTGTAGGAAAAGGTCTTGTTGGCAGAGTTGTTAACGGACTTGGACAACCAATAGATGGAAAAGGACCTTTAACAGATATAGCTTATTACTCTCCTGTTGAAAAAATTGCTCCAGGGGTTGTTACTAGAAAATCTGTTCATGAACCTCTCCAAACTGGGATTAAGGCTATTGATGCAATGATTCCTATTGGAAGAGGGCAAAGGGAATTAATTATTGGTGATAGATCAACTGGTAAAACTACAATTGCAATAGATACAATCCTTAACCAAAAAGGTGAAGATGTTTACTGTGTATATGTGGCAATTGGTCAAAAAAGATCTGTTGTAAGACAAGTTGTTGAAACATTACAAAAACATGGTGCTATGGAATATACAACTGTTGTAGCTGCTACAGCTTCAGACCCAGCTACTATGCAATATATTGCACCATTTGTTGGTTGTACAATTGCCGAATACTTCAGAGATAATGGAATGCATGCACTAGTTATATATGATGATTTAACAAAACATGCTTATGCTTACAGACAGTTATCACTCCTATTAAGAAGACCTCCTGGTAGGGAAGCATACCCTGGTGATGTTTTCTACTTACACTCAAGACTTCTTGAAAGAGCTGCAAAATTAAATGATGAACTTGGAGCAGGTTCTTTAACAGCTCTTCCAATTATTGAAACTCAAGCTGGTGATGTTGCAGCATATATTCCTACCAACGTAATTTCTATTACAGATGGTCAGATTTTCCTTGAAACTGACCTTTTTAACAAAGGTGTAAGACCGGCTATTAATGTTGGTTTATCTGTTTCTAGGGTTGGAGGTTCTGCTCAAATCAAAGCTATGAAACAAGTAGCAGGAACACTTAGACTTGAACTTGCTCAGTTTAGAGAGTTAGAAGCATTTGTTCAGTTTGCATCTGAACTTGATAAAGCTACTCAAAAGCAAATTGCTAGAGGACAAAGAATGGTTGAGCTTTTAAAACAGCCTCCAAATAAACCTGTTCCTGTAGAAAAGCAGATTGCAATTATATATGCAGGTGTTAATGGATATCTTGATGATATTCCTGTTGATGCAGTTCAAAAATTTGAACAAGAATTTTATGTGTTCTTAGATAATGAACATCCTGAAGTTTTAGAACTTATTAGAACAGAAAAGAAATTAACTGATGAAATAAAAGCTAAATTAGATAATGCTATTAAAGAATTTAAACAAAAAGTAGCATTCTAAGAGAGGTAAAAAATGGCAAAACTATCAACTAGAGATATAAAAAGAAAAATTCAAGGTATAAAAAATACACAAAGAATTACAAAAGCTATGAAGGCGGTTTCTGCCGCCAAATTAAGAAAAGCTCAAATACAGCTTCAAGCAACTAGACCTTATTCTGAAAAGTTATATGAATTAATAAATGACCTTGCAATGCATGTTGATAGGGAAGCTCATCCTCTCTTAGATATTAGAGAAGAAAAGAATATAGATATTGTTGTTGTTACTGCAGATAGAGGTTTAGCAGGAGCTTTTAATTCTAGCGTTATTAAAAGAACCACTCAAGAAGTTAAAACATTTGAAGAGCAAGGAAAAACTGTAAACCTAATTTTATTTGGAAGAAAAGCAGTTCAATTTTTCAAAGGTAAAAACTTCAATATAATAAAAGCTTATGAAGACATTTATAGAGATAATGTTAATCTCAGATTTACTTCAAGTGTTGGAGCAATAATTGCTCAAAGATATGAAAATAAAGAAACAGACGCTGTTTATCTGATAAATAATGAACTTATTACAACTGCTAAATATGAAACAAAACTAAGGAAGCTTTTCCCAATAGAACCTGAAATAGATTTAGAGAAAATAGATAAAATGGTTCAATACAACATTGAACCTACAAAAGAACAAGTTTTAGAGAATTTATTAAAACAGTATATAAATTTTCAGCTTTATAGAGCTATGGTAGAGTCTTCTACTGCAGAACATGCGGCAAGAATGCTTGCTATGGATAATGCAACAAGGAATGCAGGTGAAGCAATTAAGAAATGGACTATTATCTTTAATAAAGCTAGACAAGAAGCTATTACAACTGAACTTATAGATATTGTAAATGCTGCAGAAGCATTAAAATAAGAATAACAATTAGGAGGAATTAAAATATGGCAAATAAGGGTTTCATTGTTCAGGTTGTAGGACCTGTTGTTGATGTTGAATTTGAAAGTGGAGATTTACCAGAAATAAGAAACTCTTTAAAAACAATAAGAAAAGCAATTGATGATAAGGGAAATGAATTTGAAGAAGAACTTTACTTAGAAGTTGCTCAGCATATTGGTGAAAGAAGGGTTAGGACTGTTGCTTACGGTCCAACAGATGGACTTGTTAGAGGACAGGAAGTAGAAGATATTGGTTCTCCTGTAAAAATACCAGTAGGTAAACCAGCCCTTGGCAGAATTTTCAATGTTGTAGGGCAACCAATTGATGATGCTGGTCCTGTTGAAGCAGAAGAATATTGGCCAATTTTTAGACCTGCTCCTTCTTTTGAAGACCAAGCTACAAAAGTTGAAATCTTTGAAACAGGTATTAAAGTTATAGACCTTCTTGTTCCGTTTATTAAAGGTGGAAAGGTTGGATTATTTGGAGGTGCAGGAGTTGGAAAGACAGTTTTAATGCAGGAATTAATTCACAATATAGCTAAGTTCCACTCTGGATATTCTGTAGTTGTTGGTGTTGGAGAAAGAACTAGGGAAGGAAATGACCTTTGGATGGAAATGAAAGAATCTGGTGTTCTTCCTTATACTGCTATGGTATATGGACAGATGAATGAACCTCCGGGGGTTAGATTTAGAGTTGCTCACACTGGTTTAACTATTGCTGAATACTTTAGAGACGTGGAAAATCAAGATGTTCTTATATTTATAGATAATATATTCAGATTTGTACAGGCTGGTGCTGAAGTTTCTACATTACTTGGAAGACTTCCATCAGCAGTTGGTTATCAGCCAACTCTTGGAACTGACGTTGGGGAAGTTCAAGAAAGAATTGCTTCAACAAAAAATGGTTCTATTACTTCTATACAGGCTGTTTATGTCCCAGCTGATGATATTACAGATCCAGCTCCAGCATCAATTTTTGCACACTTGGATGCTACAATTGTTCTCCAAAGAAGACTTGCAGAGCTTGGTATTTATCCAGCTATTGACCCATTAGAATCTACATCTAAAGCTCTAGCTCCTGAGTATGTTGGAGAAGAACATTACTATGTAGCAAGGGAAGTTCAAAGAATATTACAAAGATACAAAGAACTCCAAGAAATTATTGCCATTCTTGGTATGGAAGAACTTTCTGAAGAAGATAAAGCTACTGTTTATAGAGCTAGAAAACTTCAAAGATTTCTTGCCCAAAAATTCCACGTTGCAGAGCAGTTTACAGGTCAACCTGGGGATTATGTAAAAAGAGAAGATACTATAAAGTCCTTCAAAGAAGTAATTGAAGGAAAATGGGACCATCTCCCAGAACAAGCGTTCTACATGGTTGCAGATATAGAAGATGCTAAAAGAAAAGCTGAAGAGTTAGAAGCTCAAAATGCATAAATCTAACTATAGGGGCGTAATAGCCCCTATTATAGTTGACAAAAGAAAAAAATTTTAGTATATTATTTATCCCTTTTATTCGGAGTGTAGCTCAGGTGGCAGAGCACGTGCCTTGGGAGCACGGGGTCGCAGGTTCAAGTCCTGCCACTCCGACTTAATTTTCTATTTTTTTCTTTTTATTTGAATACAGGTATTTTTTAGGGCCCGTAGCTCAGCTGGATAGAGCAACGGACTTCTAATCCGTAGGTCGCAGGTTCGAATCCTGCCGGGCCCACCATACTTGAAAATAGTTTATAAATGTTATATAATTATTTTCCTCAATGACGCGGGGTGGAGCAGCTTGGTAGCTCGCCGGGCTGCCGGACCACGTGGTGGTGGTCCTGGACGAGGCCTACACCGAGTACGTGGAGATCCCGGACTTCCCCGACGGCGTGGAATGGCTGGCGCGCTTCCCCCGGCTCGTCGTCACCCGCACCTTTTCCAAGATCTACGGCCTGGCCGGGTTGCGCGTGGGCTACGGCGTGGCTTCGCCCGCGCTCATGGACATCCTCGGCCGGGTGCGCCAGCCCTTCAACGTGGGCGTGCCGGCGCTGGCGGCGGCAGAGGCGGCGCTGGAGGACGGGGCCTTCCTGGAACGCAGCCGCCGGGTGAACCGCGAAGGGCTGGCCCGGCTCGCCGCGGCCTTCGACGCCATGGGGCTTGCACACATTCCCTCCGCGGGCAATTTCGTCACCTTCGCCCTGGACCGCGACGGCCTGGAGGTGTACGAGGCGCTCCTGCGCAGGGGCGTCATCGTGCGGCCGGTGGCCAACTACGATCTGCCCCGTCACCTGCGGGTCACCGTGGGCACCGCGGAGGACAACGAGCGCTTTCTCCGGGCCCTGCGGGAGGTGCTGGCG
>DTZN01000136.1 GCA_012961365.1 Hydrogenothermaceae bacterium | reverse complement strand
TGGATTGAGTGATGAAGAGCTTATAAAGGTGGCTGAAGAGAAGATGGTTGAAGATAAACTTGAGATGGTTGTTGCAGTTCCAGTAGAAGAAGAAGAAAAAGAAGACATAACATAAATGAATTTTTATAAACTTTTAGGTGTTTCCAAAGACGCATCTTACGAAGAAATAAAAAAAGCATTTAGGGAAAAGGCAAAAAAATATCATTCTGATGTAAACAAAGAGGGGGAGGAAGTATTTAAACTTTTAACAAAAGCTTATGAAACTTTATCAGACCCAGAAAAAAGAAAAGAGTATGACAAAATTATATCCTCTAAACCTGAAATTTTAGGAAAAATAGAAAATCTTTTAAACAAATTTCTTTCTGAAAATATTCCCAAAAAAGGGAAAGACATAAAAATAAATATTGGAATATCTCTTGAGGAAGCATATAGGGGAACTATTATTGATATAAACTACTTTAGAGTTGAAAATTGTCCTGTATGTAAAACTACAGGTTTAGATGAAAATTCTTCTATTGAAAAGTGTCAAACTTGTAATGGAAGTGGTTATAAAAACTTACTTTCTTTAAAAATTTACTGTCCAGTGTGTAAAGGAAAGGGCTTTATTATAGAAAATCCATGTATAAAATGTAGAGGAAAAAAACAGATAAAAGTAAAAAAACACAAAAAAATAAAAATCCCTGCTGGAGTTGAGACAGGCTTTACTCTACTATTTGAGGATGAAGGTGATGAGGGTTTAAATAGAGGAAAGAATGGAAACTTATATATAAAAATTTTCTTAAAACATCATCCTGTTTTTGAAAAAAAAGGGTTAAATCTTTTTACAAAAATAAAACTAACACAAAAAATAAAACAAGAAAAGAAATTCTCTATTTTTAATCTAAATGGAGAAAAATTAACCGTAAAATTACCAGATAATATTCAAGCTGGCGATATAATAAAAATAAAAGGTGAAGGATTTAAAGACAAAAATGGAAATATTGGAAATATATTTGTAAAGTTATATTAAAAAAAGTGAATTTGACTTTATATTTAAATTTGTTATATTTAATGAATATCTATTCAGTCTTGGAGGACTATTATGTGTAAAGATTGCGGTTGTTCAATAACAGATAATAACTTACATGAGCATAAACATGAACATAATCACGAGCATCACCATCATACAAATCCAGCTATTGAGGATAAAAAAACTGTAGAAGTTATTACCAAAATTCTTGATGCCAATGATAAACAAGCTGAAAGTAATAGAAAACATTTTGATAAATATGGGATACTTGCTGTAAACCTTATGAGCTCTCCCGGGGCAGGAAAAACTACACTTCTTGAAAAAACTATAGAAATTCTTAGAGATGAAACTAGAATAGGTGTTATAGAAGGAGATTTAGAAACAAATAGAGACGCAGAAAGAATAAAAGCCAAGGAAGTTCCTGCTTATCAGATAACAACAGGGCAAGCTTGTCATCTAGATGCATTTATGGTTCACGATGGAATACATCATATGCCATTAGAAGAACTTGATATTGTTTTTGTTGAAAATGTTGGAAACTTAGTATGTCCTGCATCTTATGATATAGGAACCCATATTAACGTTGTTTTACTATCTATTCCAGAAGGTGATGATAAACCAGGAAAGTATCCTGTCATGTTTAAAAGCGCAGACCTAATGCTTATAACAAAAATAGACCTTCTTCCTTATTTTGACTTTGATGTAAAAAAAGCTATTGAAGAAGCTAGAGCTTTAAACCCTAAAATGGATGTTATCCAAATTTCTACAAAAACAGGAGAAGGTTTAGATAAATGGATAAATTATTTAAAATTTAAATTATCTCTTAGAAATTAAGAGGGGGCTTATTTTGCCAAAAACTATCCAAAAGGAAAAGAAAAAATTAGAAATTGTTAAAGTTGCTTGTAAACTTTTTGCCCAGCAAGGCTATTACAATACAACAATACCAGACATAGCAAATGAACTAGGTATGAGTGTAGGAAATTTATACAACTATTTTAAAAGTAAAGAAGAACTTGCTAAATATATAATGCACTATTCTTCAAGCTTGCTAGGCGAAGAAATCAGAAAAATAAATGAAATGGATATATCAACAAAAGAAAAAATTTCTTTACTAGTTAGAAGATTTATAAAAATTGCTGAAGAAAACCCAGATGTGCTCCGCAGAAGTCTCCAGAGGCGAGGTCTTGACCCCTCTCTTATCGATAAGGCCATAGAGCTTGACAGGCTTTGGAGACAAAAAGTTAGAGAAGTTGATGAGATAAGACATAAGCACAATCTAATAACGAGAAAGATAGCATCAACCAGGGATCCGGGGGAGAAGAGAAAGCTTATCGAGGAGGCAAAGAGGCTGATAAAGCGTAGACAAGAGCTTGAAGAAGAGCTAAAACGTATAGCCGCCGAACGGGAAAAACTGTTGCT
>DTZN01000135.1 GCA_012961365.1 Hydrogenothermaceae bacterium | reverse complement strand
TTTTGAAATAAAGCCATTGAAAAAAGCAAAAGAACTAGCAGAGAAAGAAACTATAAAATTAGCTTTAGAAAAGTATGGACATAAAAACTTAAAGGAAATAGCAAAAATTTTAGAAGTAGATTTATCTTCTTTATATAGAAAAATAAAACAGTATAATTTGGAGGAATAAGTTATGTGAAAACTTGATTTGGGAGTATCTATAAAACTGTGTAAATTACTACCCCCATCCAGTAATTTGGCCAAGAGATAATCCTCCATCATTTGTTGGAACTTTTTTATGGAGCAAAACTTTAATGTTTTCTTTTTCAGCTAATCTTAATATTTTTTCAGTTAATAGTTTATTTTGAAAAACTCCTCCAGTTAATCCTAGTTTTAATCCTACACCATATCGTTTGTAAGTTTCAATTACTATGTGAGCTAGTGTATTTATAAACTTTGTGATTTTAATTGGAATATTAGATTTATCCTCTAATAACCCAATAAAAATAGGTTCCCAATCAATACTTTTATCTATTTCAAACCAGTAGTAATCTTTTATACTCCAGTTATAAAAGTTTTCCATAATCATTCCAGATTGTCCCTCGTAGGATAGAACTTGTCTAATATCTAAAATTGAAGCAACTGCATCAAATAGTCTTCCTACAGATGAAGATAGGGGACTGTTTAATCCTTTTTGCCAAGTTTTGTATAAAAGTTCTATTTCTTTTTCTTTAAAGGCTTTAACAGTTGGAATAGTAGGTAAGTTTTTCCCAAAAATTTCAAAAAGTATAGATAGTGCAACTCTTTTTGGCTGTTTAACAGCTTTTTCTCCCCCAATTAATTTGAAATATTTGAAATGAGAAACTCTTTCATATTTCCTATAGTCTGATATTAAAAATTCTCCTCCCCATAAATTGCCATCTTCTCCGTAGCCTGTTCCATCCCAACAAACTGCAAAAATAGGCTCATCTTTGATTTGATTTTCTGCCATTAGGGAAAGGGCATGGGTATAATGGTGTTGTAGAGTAATTAATGGAATGTTGTTTTCTTTTGCAAATTTTTTAGCCCAAACTGATGAGTAATACCGTGGGTGTAAGTCTGAAACTACAACATCAGGTTTAAAATCGTAAAGCTCAAAAAGTGAGTATATAATTTCCTCAAAATTTTTACAAGCATCAACAGTCTCAAGGTCTCCAATATGCTGACTGAGAAAAGCTTTGTCGTCAAAGGCTATAGCTACTGTGTTTTTCTGATGTCCTCCAACACCGAGAATTTTTTTATCTAGTTTAAATGGTAATTTTATAGGAAGTGGTGCATATCCCCTTGAACGGCGAATAAAAAATAGTTTTTTATCTATTATCCTAACTACACTATCGTCAACTCTATTTTTTATATCTCTATTGTGAATAAGAATATAATCTGTAAAAATTGATAATTTTTCAAAGGCTTCTTCATTGCCCTTTACAATTGGTTCATCAGATAAATTTGCAGATGTCATCACAAGGGGTTTTCCAAAATCTTCTAAAAGTAGATAGTGAAGTGGAGAATAGGGAAGAAACACACCAATTCTATTTAAATAAGGTGCTATTTCTTTACTTAAATCTGTTCCTTCTTTTGAGTTTACAACCACTATAGGTCTTTCTGGAGATAAAATTATTGCCTTTTCAAAATCTGTTATTTCTGTATATTCTTTTATTTGGTTAATATCCTTAAACATTACAGCAAAGGGCTTTTCACCTCTTTTTTTTCTTTCTCTTAATGTTCTTATAGTTCTATCGTTGCTAGCATCACATACTAAATGAAATCCACCAATTCCTTTAATTGCGAGAATTTTCCCCTCTTTTAAAAGAGCTACTGTATCTTTTAAAGCTTGCTGTTTTTCTGATACAAGTCTTTTTTCTGAAGTATAAAGAGTTATATAAGGTCCGCAAACAGGACAAGCATTTGGTTGAGCGTGAAATCTTCTATTACTTGGGTCATTGTATTCACTTTCACATTCTAGGCACATTTTAAACTTTTTCATTGTTGTGTTTGGTCTATCATAAGGCAATTTTTCAATGATAGTAAAGCGGGGTCCACAGTTGGTACAGTTTATAAATGGGTATTTATATCTTCGGTTTTTCGGGTCATTAAGTTCTTTCAAGCATTCTTCGCAAGTTGAAATGTCAGGTAGGATAAAAACTTCTTTTTTTCCTATTGATTTAGAGCTTTTTATCTCAAAATCTTTAAACTTTGTTAAAGGTAATTCTTCTATCTCCTGTGAAAATATATGGGCAAGTGGTGGTTTCTCTGTCTGTAGTGAAATTAAAAACTGATTTATATTTTTTTCTTCTCCCTGTATTTCAATAATAACTCCATAAGTATCATTTATCACATATCCCTTTAGATTTAATTTCTTAGCAACATTATAAACAAAAGGTCTAAAACCTACTCCCTGAACTGCACCTGTAAGATGAATTTTTAATCTTTTTTCCAATGTTTTCCTCTAAAAATCATGTGTGTGGTAATGTCTATGTTCTAATTTGCCATGCCTGTGTTTATGAATATGGACAAGTCCTGCTTTTTTTAACATTTCAATATTTTTAATAAACTCTTCAAGATTTCCATCATATATTATCTGGTGGTTTTCTGATAATACAAGTCCCCTATCTCCAAGTTCTAAAGATAAACTTAAATTGTGTGTTGTTATAATAGTTGTTAAATTAAGCTCATATAAAAAATCTATAAGCCACCCGGTAGTTTTTGGGTCTAAATTTGCAGTTGGCTCATCAAGTAGTAAAACTTCAGGCTCTAAAATTAAAAGTGCGGCAAGGCATACTTTTTGTTTTTCTCCTCCACTTAAATTAAACGGTGGTTCATTTAAGTATTTATAAACTCCAAGCTTTTCAGCCCAGTATTTTACTTTTTCATCAATATTTTCTTTTTTATCTCCAAGCTGTCTTAATCCAAAAGCTATCTCATCATAAACTGTAGGATTAAATATCATACTGTCTGGATTTTGAAATAAAAACACAACTTCCTTTCTAAACTTTTTGTTAAATTCTCTATACTTTAACTGTTTTTTGTTAATCTCTACTCCTTTATAAAAATACTTTCCCCTTTGAGGAAACAAAAGCCCGTTTATTATTTTTAAAATGGTAGATTTACCACTTCCATTTATTCCTAACAAAACAACTTTCTCTTTTTCTTTGATTTTAAAGGTTATGTCTTTTAATAGTTCATTATTGTTGTATTTAAAGTAAACATTTTTTAACTCAATCATTGAAAAAGCCCCTTGACTTCATTCCCTGTGAAATTTCTTTAGAGTTATTTATTGATTTATTAAAAAAATAAAAAAACAAACTTGAAACAAAATTATAGCTATCTGATAGTTTAGGTTTATTTAACAGTCTGCTTTCTAACGCAAATTTAAAGTCCTCTAAATATTTTTTAAAAGTTAAAATTTGAGTATAAGATAAAACTAATATGTATGAAAGGGTTTTAGAAAATGACAAAGCTTTAAAAAGGTTCACTTTTGATATAAATAAAAATGTTAGAAAAGTAATGCTAAAAACCCTCAAGTTTATTAAAAGTATATAGTCTATCCAGCTAATATCTTTATAAATTGCATAGCCTACATAGGAAATTGTTATAAAGGAATTAAAAACCAGTATAGCCTTTAAGGTCTTTTTTAAAATTTTAAGAAACTGTCTTCCAGATAAGATAAATAAAATAACTATAGAACCTATAAAAAAGTATACATTGTGAATAGAAGTTAAAACTATTATACCTATAATATAAAAAGCAAAAAGGATTTTTTCCTTCATATTTTAATTTTCCATTCCAAGTGGTTTATGGGCTTTAACTTTTTCAATGAATTTAACAACAATCAGTGTGAATACTCCTTCAATAACTCCAAAATAAAGAATATGGGAACCTAGCAATGCAGGAATAGTTATTGAAATATCAAATGGGAAGTATAAAGGCTTTCCACTATCATCATGGGCAATTATAGGCTGAATACCGAGGATAATAGCAAAGAATAAAGAAGCTACAACTATTGAAATCCATCCAGATATAAACAAAGCAATATTTTTATTTATTTTATTTAGAAGCTTATATGTAAAGTAAGCAGAAAATGAAGCAATAAAACCCATTCCTAAAGAATTAACAGACCAAGCAGTGATACCACCATCTCCAAAAATTAGAGACTGTATAATTAAAACAAAGCTTATAGACACAAAAGCTACCCATGGGTTAAATAATATTGATAAAACTGCTGTTCCTATTGCATGTCCACTTGTTCCACCGGGAATAGGGATATTTATCATCATTACTAAAAATGATAATGCTGTTAATGTTGCAATAAAAGGAAATGTTTCTTCATTTAAATTTTCTCTTAGTTTTTTTATTCCATATGCTAAAAGTGGAATACTTACTGCATAAGCAGAGATATATGTCTTAGGAGAGAGGTATCCATCAGGAATATGCATTTTAATCCTCTAACTTGTAAAGTATCGGCTATGGCTATTAATATAATGAATGAGTATTCATCTGTCAATTTAGTTTACTTTATAGTTTTTCTTAAAATAATGTTGAAAATGTAAATATAATTCTGTATTTTTCTTTTCCTTCTGCTCCTTGTTGTAAGTTTTCTTCATTTAGATTTTCCCATGTAGGAAATTTAACTCCTGCACCAAAACTAATAGTGTTGTAATAAGCTCTAAATCCGTATAGTGTATAAATAATATCTCCTCCTGTTGCTTGTAGACCTATTCCATTTTCCTTATCTCTACCTAAACCTAAATAGTTAATTTCAAAGTCTAAATCTAATCTAAATTTTTTCTTCCCTGAAGTTAAAATCCTGTATGTTATGGCAGTATTTACTCTAAATTCATCACCAAATTGGTATTTTATTCCATTGTTATATTTGTATTCAAAAAACTTTAAGTAGTTTATATCAAATATAAATGTTAAATTTTCGGTAAATTGTTTTGTTGCAATATAGCCTAAAGTTATAGTTGGTTTTCCAAAACCAAGGGACATTCCTGGGTCTATATTTCCATTTGCATCCCTAATATTAGGATTACCTGTTGGAATTGTTGTTCCTCCATAAACTGTAAAATGCCAATCCATAAGGTCATCTAAACTTTCTGTTTCAGGAACAAGCATAAGACCTTCATCATATTTAAAGCCCAAAACTGCCATTAAAGAAATATCAGCAAAACCATTAGTATTAAAAGAGTTATCCTCTAATTTTTTTATGTAATAAGGAACAAAAAGATAAAGTGAAAGATAAGATTTTAATCCATATCCCAATCCATATATCCAAAATGTATAGTTTTCTGTTTCATCATCTCTTTGAGGAGTATATTTTTTAAATTTTGCATAATCCAGTTTTAAATAAGATAAAAATTTTCCTTCAGGTAATGTTGCCGAAGATGAAGTTTCTAAAGGTGCTCCAGGACCTTCTAAACCAGCTACTCCTAAAGAAGCAACACCGTGATGTGCATAAGCAACTCCATAACTAGCTAGTAAAAATGTTAAAACTAACTTATTTAGTTTTCTCACTTTTTTTCCTCCTACCTAATAAATATAAAAGCCAATATATTAAAAGGATAATAAGAACTCCTATAAATACCTTTAACAAATAACCAAACTGATTTTGACTTTTACTAACTTTTGATAAATCATCAATATGTATCTGTATCTTTTTTATAATTCCATGTCCATCTTCAGAAAAAGCTTTTACAGTCCAGTATCCTGCTTTGTCTGGTATAAATGTAATTCTTCCATATTTATCAGTTCTTCCAACTTGATATGGAATTTTAGTATTATCTGGAGAATAGATTTCAAAATTTTCATAAGAAAAAGGAGCTCCATCTGAAAAAAATATTTCTATTACAACTGCATTTTTATGACTTACTTTATATTGAACATTATGTGCAAAAGAAGAGTGAATTATTAAAAAAAATGTAAATATAAAGCTAAACATTCCTTTTATTTAACCTCAAAATTTAAAATGGTTGTATAAATAATTTCATCAGTCTTTTCTGAATAAACTTTTTCCCTGTAAGTTGCCTCTATTAATTGAAGACCTTTGTGTTTTATTTTTATGTTTATTCTTCCATAGTTATCAGTTGAACCTCTATACTTTCCATCGTATGCTACTGGAATATTTTTTACTGGCTTACCATTAAAGGTTATAAGAAGTCTAATTTTATCTCCTTCTTGTAATTTTAAAGGGTCATTTACTGGAATTATATCCAGTTTTTTAGAAAAGGATTTTTCTAAATTTTTGCTCCATAGATTTATCCTTTTTACACTTTCGTAAGATAACCAGCTTTTTATAGGAGTATCAACTTGGCTTTTGGGTTTATTAATAGTTCCATAAGGTGTTTTAGTCCAATATCCACTTGAAATATCAACATATATAATTGCACAGTTTTCATTTATTATTAATGGATACTCTTTTTTTACATTTATTTTTATTTTATTTCCATTTTTATCTATACATTTTACAGATTGAATATTTTCAGGATTGTATTTTATAAGTTTTTTTCCACTATGAGATGAGTATTTATGACCGTAATATAGAATATATTTATCTTGGAATTTTTCTATCCATAAATCATGAGCACAAGCTAATGAAAAAGATAGCCACATTACAACTAATAGCCTATTTAACATGCTTACCTCATTTTTATAGTTTTAGTTTGAATATTTTACTATTATAGAAATTTTTGCTTTTTAAAACCCATTGCTTTAGCAATGGGATACAAAAAGCACGGCTCAAAACCGTAAATTCATTTTAGCGTCTTTTCCCAGTTTTAACTTTAAAAGCTTGCTTTTTTTATCTTTACCATACCATAATAAAAATATATATTGAAAAATGTCAAATAAAGTAAAAAGAAGCTTAAGAATAGAGCTAAACAATATAGATAATATAGCACAAATAACACTTGGCTATATAACCTATCATGCAGGAAAACTTTGGAATTAAGCAAACTTCCTTGAAAAAAACAAACTTGCTAAACCAAACAAATTTGACCTATATAGCAAACTATAGGTTAGCTATCAAAGGCTGGTAATACTTTTTTAAATACTTACAAACACCAGAAAAATACCCATCACCAGTAAAACCACCAAAATACAATAAAAAATCACTACCACATAGACCAGTAATATACGACAAAACAGGATTTAAGATAGAAGAAAATACTATAAAATTAAGTCTATCAAAAGAACTAAAACAAGATCTAAAAGAGAAAATAATGGAGCAAGGAACATTTAGGGGTAGCAAGGTGTGGTGACCATATTTATCTTTTATTTAACCAGTAATGCATATTACCTTGAGGTATATTTAAGAAAATATTGTTGTTTTTATTTTCTTTAATTGCTTCCATTAATTTTTCCTGAACTTGAATTTCTTTCCATTCTAAAATTTTTTTATCTATTGATTTACTTAAAAGCCTATTTGCTTTAGCTTGAGCTTCTGCTTCTAAAATTCTTGCTTTAGCCCTACCTTCTGCTTCTTTTACTCTTTTTTCTGCTTCTGCTTCTGCTTTTATAATTTTTTCAATTTTTTCAGTTTCAGCTTTTATTCTTCTAACTTCTTGCTCTTTTTTAGCTTTTTCTTCTACATATTTCATTTTTTCCGCTTCTTGTTTTGCAATTTGAACTTCTTCAATTTTTTGAGCTATTCTTGGAGGTAGTTTTATGTCCCTTAACTGAACTCCTATAACCTGAACTTTATTTTTAGAAACATTTTTAATAGCCTTTTTTATACCTTCCTCTATTTTTACCCCTATTTCCTGTCTTTTTACAGGTAATTTTTCTGCTGGATATTCCCCAATAACATCTCTGACAACATCTCTTATTGTAGGATTTACAAGCTTATCTTCCCAGTTCCATCCCCATTCCTGTATCATTTCTGAAGCTTGGTCAGGGATTAATCTATACTGAACTGTTAGCTCTATTCTTACAGGTAATCCTCTTTCATCTAAAACATTAATTGAAGGCTTTTCTATGAGACCTTCTTTATCTGGTCTATCTTGAGAACCTTTGTAATTTATTGTATGAACCTTTACATCTACGATTTTTATATCCTGAATAATT
Source organism: Hydrogenothermaceae bacterium (assembly GCA_012961365.1). Classification (GTDB taxonomy): domain Bacteria; phylum Aquificota; class Aquificia; order Aquificales; family Hydrogenothermaceae; genus Hydrogenothermus. Next base: position 1,107 of record DTZN01000135.1, on the reverse strand, counting down.
GGAATTTTAAAATGTAGCCCGGGCATTAGCTCCTCATTATCAAACTTTCCAAGGGTTATTTTTATACCTACATTTCCTGACTCAATAGTTTTAAATGGAGAAAATACAAAAATAAATATGACGATAAATAAAATAACAATTGGAACTAAAGCAATTTTACTTACAACGTTAGATGGAATGTCTTTCCCCATACTCTCCCCTTTTATTAAAAATTTTTAAAAAGTTTTTATAATCTTTTGGTGTATTAATACTTTGATACATGTAAATTGCATTTTTAAAGTTTTTTATTTCATTTTCATTAATAACTACTTTTTTTAAACTGTCAATCCATTTCATTAAGGACCTATTACCATTTTTAAATATTTTTTCTGCTATTTCTAAAGAATTTCTTTTATAAACAGTATTAAACGGTTGTTTTTTTTCATTGACTATTGGTAAAACCATATCATATTCTTTAGTTTTGCCTATAAGGTATTTAATAAATTCTGTAGAAATAATGGGAATATCACAGGTTGATATAAAGACTTGTTCATGTTTTACGTAATCTTTAGCAGAAACAACACCATTTAAAGGTCCTTCATAGGGATAAAAATCCTTTACTAGTAATACTTGATGAAAACCTTCTATTATCTTTGCATAGTTAGAAAAGTCCTTATTTATAACAACTATAATGTTATCAGAAATTTCAGATAATTTCTCTAAAATATGCCTTAAAAAAGGTTTCCCTTTAAAATCCAGAAAAGCTTTGTCTTTTCCCATTCGTTTACTTTTTCCACCTGCAAGCACAATACAGGAAAGGGACATTAGTCCTCTCCTTTTAATATGTTAAGAAGATTGAATAACATCCAAAACAAGTTAACAATAACTAAAAGGTCTGTTTTCCTACCTTTAACCTGAGTTTGTGCTGTTTGGATTTGCAATTTATATACCTCCGTTTTATTTTATTTTTACACAGTTTAACACTTTATAGGATTTTTGCAATGTATAAATATCTATTTGGGCCAGTTTATTCTAGAAGATTTGGTGTATCTTTAGGAATTGATTTAAGTCCTGAAAAAAAAAGCTGTAATTTTGATTGTTTATATTGTGAACTTGGCAAAGGAAAAC
>DTZN01000134.1 GCA_012961365.1 Hydrogenothermaceae bacterium | reverse complement strand
TATTTTAGCGAAAAAATTATTCGATTGATTTTCTTTATCACAAAATATACTTTATCACCAAATTTACCTCGTTGGTATCTTCAGAGGATTCTTTACTCACAGCTTCAGTTTTAGAATTTTTCCAGGTACTTTCAATACACATGGATGAAAAAGTGTATCATACGAGTGCTTCTTTAAAAAATATCCACTTGTAGTAAGAATAGCCTTTAATCCATATTTATGAATAATATCAAGATATTCATGAAGATTTGACTGTGTTAAAGGATCACCTACTACATGACAGGCTATCTCTTTTGTAAAGACTTGAGCCTGTTTGATGAGAGATTCAAAAAAAATCAAATCCATTTCTTTGTTAGGAAGCTCTTTCGTAGGACAAAAACTGCATGTGAGTCCACATACATTGGTGAGCTCTATATAGATACGATAAAACTTCATTCATTTTTCAGACAAGCTGAAAGATCGGTAATATTTTTAGCACGCTTGATGCATGGGTTTTTCGCCTGAAGTCCTGTGAGTTCATCTTCAATTTTATCTAAAAGTATCTCTTTGTGATTCTGATCCCATAATATAATATAATCCTCTTCCAGGCTACCCAGTTTTTCTTTCATATGTGAAAACTCTTCAATGCATTCATTTGCTTCAAAGGGGTTTTCTACTGTTTGTAAACATGCTCGGGTTTTTTGCATAGACAATAATAAATCCGGTAGAAGTTTCTTTTGCTGTATAAAGATGTCTTTTCCAAGGTTGTTAAGAAACTTTTGTTTTTTTCTATTTTCTCTTTCTTGTGTAAAACTCACTTTATCCCCTGATATAGCTACTTTATTTTTGATGAGTTTCCTAAAGCTTCCTGTTTTTGTAGTATTTTTTGTTTTTTTATTATCTTTAAAAAATCCTATCTTATGAATAGGATAATCTGGTAGAGTAAACTCCTCTTTGGTATGATTAATATCCAATAAAACTGTGATTGCTTTTTTACTATAATGCGCAGTATAGACATGAGATTCTAACAGTAAAATGATTCCTTTATACATACATTTACGTATCCCCATACCTTCCCATAAATCACACTCGATGTCTGCTATAGTAGATTTCCCTTTATAAGCAAGATTCTTTATGTCATCTTTGGGATTTTTTGAAGCAGCTCTCTTATGCTCTATAAGCTGTTCATTAGAATAATCAACAATTATTATATTATCTTCTGTTTCTTTAACAAACTTTTTTACTTTTTCTTGGTGTTTTATAGCACCGGTTGTTAATAATATACCACTCTCTTCTTCTATTTTTACTTTTCCCCAGTCTTTAAACCGTAATTTGGCTCTACCCTTAATAGTAAGATTGGTCTCAGGTGTAAGCTCTGCTCCACCAGTTATCTCATAAATGATGGTTCCAGACTCTATTTGAAAAGGCATTTTCTCTTCATTGCCATAGATGCTCGTACTTGTAATAGAAAAGAAAAGAATAAAACTCAAACTCACTCTCAAAAATGTATACATATTAATACGTTTCTCCCTTTCAATCAAAAAATTCACAAAGAATCAGACAATTTTACCACAATTTGTCATGATATATATATATTTATTTTCCTATACTATCTAAAAACTATAAGAAATATCAGCAAAAATCATATCGCTGTCTTTTACTGTATCAAATAAAGTGGAACCACCGATATAGTCTACCACGCCAACATTCACATTGATGCCATCTGCTAAATCATATTTTATCCATACTCTTTGGAAACCACCTTCACTGAGTTTTTTACCAAATAATGAGATAAGATAGTTGGCATTAATTGTGTCATTTACAAAATCTGTTGATATACGGAAAGCTTGTTGATAGGTATCTTTTTCTAAGGGATTAAATTCATTTAAAAGTCTTGTATCATAGTTGTTAAGATGACGTAAAGAAATATCATAAGAGATAAGTGTATCAGCAATACCATTATATTCTACACCAATCAAAGCATCTATTCTTGAATATAATTTATCTTGTGTACTTGTATACTTCAAACCATCGAGATATGCAAGTTCAGTTTTGAGTAACCAACTTCCACTAATAACATTGAGCGCTGTACCAAACATATTTACTTTGTCATGAACCAATGTAGGTCGTGATGAAAAGTTAACATACCCCACATCATCTCGTACCCGTGCCGCATAGAAATTTACATCCCAACCTGCAAACTCACCACCAACAGAAAGAGCGTAGGTTACATCAGCATATTTTTTTCCTCCAGATTAGGATTTGGTAGAGGATTAAACGT
>DTZN01000133.1 GCA_012961365.1 Hydrogenothermaceae bacterium | reverse complement strand
ATATAGAAGATTTAACAAAACTACCAGGTGTAGGAAGGAAAACTGCAAATGTTATTTTAGTAAATGCATTTAATAAGCCTGGAATTGTAGTGGATACACATATAAAGAGAGTTAGCCAGAGACTAAAACTAACAAAATCAAACAATCCAGACAAAATAGAAAAAGACTTAATGAAGTTTTTCAGTAAGGAAAATTGGGCTTATATATCAAAAGCTATGGTTTTATTTGGAAGATACATATGCAAAGCAAGAAAACCTTTATGTGAAAAATGCTACTTATACGATATTTGTCCATCAGAAGACAAAATTAAAATAGAGGAAAAGGCAAATGATACCTATTATAGATAAATTAGAAAAAGAAACAGGGAAAATTTTAGTATTTACCCATGAAAATCCTGATGCAGATGGAATTGGAAGTATGTTGGGACTTTATAGATTTTTAAAGAAAAAAGGAAAAAGTGTTGAATGTGCTATGAAAGATGCTGTCCCACAAGTGCTAGATTTTCTACCAGAGGTAAATAATATAAAACCTATAGACCCTAAAAAAGAGTATGATGTTGCAATACTTGTTGATGCTGCAGGAGTATTTAGGGCAGGAACTAAAGTTAATGCAAAAGAATTCATAAGAATAGACCATCATATAGGAGGAGAATTTTATGGAGGATATGATACTATTGATACAACTGCTCCTTCAACTACATACATAGTGGCAAGTTTATTAAAGGAATGGAATGAAAAGCTTATAGACAAAGAGATTGCTACTTGTTTATATACAGGATTAATAACTGATACAGGCTCTTTTAGATATAATAATGTAGATGATAGAGCTTTTGATATGGCTAAGTTTTTAGTAAAAAAAGGAGCAGACCCATCTTACATTGCAAAAATGGTATTTGAAAGGAATAAGTTAAGTACTATAAAACTTCTTCAAGAAACTTTATCAACTTTAAAGCTTTATGAAAATGGGAAAATTGCAAGTTTAATTATAGAAAGAAAAACTCTTCAAAAGTGTGATGCTTTAGAAGAAGAAACAGAAGGATTTGTAAATTATGCTAGAAGTATAAAAGGTGTTGAAGTTGCATTTATTATGATACAAAAGGAAGATTTAAAAACATGGAGAGTTTCTTTGCGAGGGAAAGGCAATGTAGATGTTAGAAATATAGCTGCTTATTTTGGTGGGGGAGGACATAAAGACGCAGCAGGATGTAGAATAAAAGGAGGAAAAGAGGAAGTAAAGGAAAAGCTTGTAGAAAAGATAGCAGAAGAATTAAGAAAAAATAATTTAGTTTTACAAAAAATTTAGACATCAGTTAATGGATGTTTTGGATATCCAAATTTTTGCCTGTAAATAGATACAGTATTAATAAGAAGTGATGCAACTGTCATAGGTCCAACTCCTCCAGGAACTGGAGTTATTGCAAACGCTTTATCTTTTATGTTTTCAAAATCTGTATCTCCAACAAGCTTTCCATTTTCAAGTCTATTTATACCAACATCTATTAGAACAACATCTCTTTTAACCATATCTGCAGTGATTAAATTAGGTTTTCCAACTGCTACAACTAAAATATCTGCATCTTCTGTGTATTTTCTTAAATCTTTAGTGTTTTTATGGCATATGCTAACTGTGGCTTCTTCATTTCTTAAAAATAAAAGCCCCATAGGTTTCCCAACAATATTACTTGCCCCAACAATAACAACATCTTTTTTGAAAGTTTGTATTCCATATTCTTTTAGCAAAATCCATATACCAAGAGGTGTACAAGGAATTATTACATCTTTCATACCAGTTGAAAGTTTACCAACATTTTCTGGGTGAAAACCATCAACGTCTTTTTCTGGAAGTATTGATGTTATAATCTTTTGTGGATTTATATGTTTTGGTAGTGGTAGTTGAACTAAAATTCCATCAACATCATCATCTTTGTTTAACTTGTCTATTATCCTGAGAAGTTCTTCCTCTGGAGTGTCTTCTGCAAGATGTATATATAGTGAGTTTATCCCAACCTCTTTACAGGCTTTCCTTTTATTTTTCACATAAACTTCACTTGCAGGGTCATTACCTACAAGTATTACTGCTAAACTTGGGTTTCTTAATCCTTTTTCAACAAATTGATTAATCTCTGATTTTAGTTGCTGTCTAATTTTTTTTGCCAAGCTTTTTCCATCAAGTATAATAGCCATTTTTACCCCTTAATTTTTTCTTCTACTTCTAAAGACTCTTCTAAAGGTAGAACTTTTTGTATTTTAGCAAGAAATATATTATTAACAGAATTTATTGTGGCTTTAAAAAATGGAACATCATTTATTAATATGAAACCTTCCTTATCTGATAAATCTATCTCCAAGCTTTCTTCCAGTTTAATATCAATATCAAAAAACTTAAATTCCATATCTAAAATATTATCTTCTTGCATAAATAACTCCGTATCAAATTAAATTAATATTATACTTTAAGTTATAATTTATAATAAATTTTCCTAAATAATTCTTTGGAGGGACTAAATGAATCCTCAAGAGTATGCTTATGAGCTTGGAAAAACTGCAAATAGTATAAAGAGAAAATTAGCATCTATATCTACAGAAGTAAAAAATAATCTGTTAAAAAGAACTTCAGAACTTTTAAAAGAAAGAGCAAATGAGTTATCTGAAGCTAACAAAAAAGATTTAGAGCTTGCAGAAAAGAAAGGATACTCAAAGGCGCTTTTAGACAGACTTAAATTAAATGAAAAAAGAATTAATGGAATGATACAGGTTTTAAATGATGTTATAGCACTACCTGACCCAGTTGGTGAAATTATTTCTATGTGGACTAGACCAAACGGTTTAAAAGTAGGACAAATGAGAGTTCCCCTTGGAGCTATTTTAATTATATATGAAGCAAGACCTAATGTAACTATTGAAGCAGCATCTTTATGTATAAAATCTTCTAACGCAGTTATATTAAAAGGTGGTAGCGAGACAATAAATTCAAATAGGGTTTTAGTTGATATATTAAAGCAATCTGCTAAAGAAGTAGGGTATCCAGAAGATGCAATACTATTTGTTAATTCAACAGATAGACAAGTAGTTAATGAGCTTTTAAAACTAAATCAGTTTATAGATATTGTTATTCCAAGAGGAGGAGAAGGTTTAATTAGAGCTGTTGCAGAAAATTCGACAATTCCAGTTATCAAACACTACAAAGGTGTATGTAATTTATATATAGATAACGAAGCCAATATTAAAATGGCTCTTGATATTGCTTATAATTCAAAAGTAGAAAGACCTTCTGTTTGTAATGCAATAGAAAATCTTATTGTTCATAAAGATATAGCTGAAAAATTCTTACCAGAAATAGCATATTACTATGGTAAAGCTGGTGTTGAAATGAGATGTGATGAAATTTCTTTCAAGATTTTAAAAGACCACAAAAAAGCTAAAAATACAAAAATAATTAAAGCTACAGAAGAAGATTTTTACGAAGAATTTTTAGATTTAATAATAGCTGTAAAAGTTGTAGACGATTTAGATGACGCAATTGATTTTATCCATAAATATGGCTCTAACCACTCAGAAAGTATAATAACTGAAAACTATGAAAAAGGAATGAGATTTATAAATGAAGTGGATAGTTCTGCTGTTTATATTAATGCATCAACTAGATTTACAGATGGAAATGAGTTTGGATTAGGGGCAGAAATGGGAATATCTACAGATAAAATTCATGCTAGAGGTCCAATGGGATTAAAAGAGTTAACTATTCCTAAGTTTATCGTTTTTGGAAATGGTCAAATCAGAAATGGAGTGGGAATTCCTAAAGAAAGTGAAGAAATTACTACAAATAAAGAAACGTGCGAAAGAAAATAATATTATTTATTCTATTGGAGATTTTCCCCTTTTTCTCTTTTGGATATGATTTTAATACCTGTTTAAGTATTTTTAAAGAAGAAAAATTTATCGAAGCTGGTAGTTGTTTTCATAAAATAAAAGATAAACATCTAGCTCCTTACAAACAATACTATTTAAATTTAATATCCCAAATTTATGATGATGAAGAAAAAAACATAACTAAAGAAACTGCTATAAAAAATTATTACTTACTTTCAAAAACTGCTAGAGCTTTTTATAAAAAAAACTATAATTTTGCAGAAAAATATTTAAAAAAAATAGATTACAAAGCTTTAGATGAAGAAAACTTCATCTTTTATCTTTATTTAAAGGCAAATATACTAAATGATAATTCGTTAAAAAAAATTTTAGCAACTAAGTATATATACAATAGAGCTTATGGATATAAAACATTTTTGGAGATTTATCAAAATCTATCTCAAACAGAGCTTTGGCAAGCAGTGGAAACATTAATATCAAAGAGAATGTATTTAAGAGCAGAAGGAATATTACCTTTAATAAAATCTTCAGATAAAAAAAGATATTATTTGCTTTATATATATGTAAAAAATAAAAAATATGACAAAGCAAAACAATTACTTAAAACAATAAATCCAAAAACTAAATGGTATTTGTCTGCTTTATATATACTTATTTATTATTTAAAAAACTGGAAAGAAAAAAGAGAGTTATTCCGCAAGCTATTAAAAACAAATGACAAAAAGTATATAGGTAAAGTTGCGACATTTTTAGCAAAAAAAGCTTTCCATTTAAAAAGATTATCTGAATTTAATTTCTACAAACTATATATGCCAAATTCAGAAACGAAAGTTTGGTATGAATTTTTACATAAGTATTTTTTTATTTCTAAAAGGAAAGCTTTTAAATATTTATCTAAAAACTCTAAATCTATATCAAATAAAAATAAGCTAAACTATTGGCTCTATTTATCTTCAAAAGAGAAAAAATATCTAAATTTTGTAAAAAATTCTCCTAATTTTGATTTTTATAAAATACTCGCAAGAGGGGAAAATAACTTTAAACCTAAACACTTATTCACAAATAATTTAAAAGAAGATTATATTTTAGTTAAAAAACTAAAACAGTTAGGACTATACGATAAAGCCTATAAAGAAGCTAAATATTTATACAAAAAAGAAAAAGACGTAAAACAGATTTACACAGTTATGCCTGAAGTTGTTATTAAAAATTTAAAAGAAGAATATAGGTTTATAAAACCATTTGGAGAATTAAATCCTTTAGTTTACGCAACAATGAAACAAGAAAGCCTTTTTTATTATAAAGCTATATCTGTATCAAATGCTGTTGGACTTATGCAATTCATACCTTCTACTGCTTACTGGATTTCTAAAGTAAGAAAAGATAAAAACTTTGATATAGTTAAAATGTTTAATCCTAAAGTTTCCATAGACTATGGGAAGTGGTATCTAAATTATCTATTAAAAAGATTTAATGGAAATGTATTTTATACTATTTCTGCATATAATGGCGGGGAACATAATGTTATAAGAAATATAAAGAGGTTTAACCCTAAGAATATAGCAGAATTTATAGAAACCCATCCTTTTGATGAAACGAGAAATTATTTAAAAAAGGTATATACTAATTATGTAATATACAAAAATTAGAAAAAAAGAGATGTTTACAGGATTAGTAGAAGAAATTGGGGAAGTTTATAGCTTAAATAAGAGAGCTGATGGATTAGTTTTAGGGGTAAAAGCAAATAAAGTTTTAGAAGATACAAAATTAGGAGATAGTATAGCTGTAAATGGAGTTTGCTTAACAGTTGTAAAAATAGATAACAATAAGCTGTTTTTTGAAGTTTCCAATGAAACTTTAAAAAAAACAAATCTAAAAACAATAAAACAAAGGGAAAAAGTAAACTTAGAAAGGGCTTTAAAAGCATCAGATAGACTAGGAGGACATATTGTCCAAGGTCATATAGATACAGAAGGAAAAATAAAATCTATGGTAAATTTAGGAAAGCATACACAACTAAAAGTGGAAATTCCAAAAGATTACTCATTGTTTATAATTGAAAAAGGTTCAATAGCAATAGATGGAATTAGTCTAACAATAAATAGCATAGAGAATAATGTTATATCTATAAATATAATTCCTCACACATTAGAAAATACAAATCTTAAACACAAAAAAGTTGGTGATAATGTAAACATTGAATTTGATATATTTGGAAAGTATATTTTAAAGGCAATTAGCATTATGGATTTAGATAAAATAAAAAAAGAAAGAAAATTAAAGGAGATTTTAAATAATCTATAAAAATGAAAAAAAGGAAAAAAATTCCCCATTATGGAAATGTAAAACCAAAAAGTTATAGAGCCATATACGAAGAAAAATTTTACAATATTTTATTTCAACTTAGATTTCCTTTAATGACGATTATATTCTTCACAACAGTTGGTGTTTTATCCTTAATGATAATAAATAATAAAACAGATGGAAAAAGTGTTCTTAATTATTTATTTCATACAGTAATTACTTTTTCTACAGTAGGATATACAGAAGGATACACAGATAATATATCTTTAAATAGGTTATTTTCAACTTTATTTATAATGGTAGCTTTTCCTCTTGCATATTTATATGGTCTTGTTGCTACTGTGAATACATTTTTAAACAGTAATATAGGAGAAATATATAGATACTGGAGGATGTATAAACACATGGAAAAGTTAAAAGGACACTATATAATTGTTAGATTTAATAATATTACAAAAGAAACAATGAAAAATTTAAAAAGAAGGGGTATAAAATTTGTTCTTATAGAGCCAGATAGAAGAAGGGAAGAAGAAATAAAAAAATTTGGAGTTGATTTTTTTGTTTTTGATGAGCCACATAAAAGAGAAGTTTTACTTGGGGTAGGTATAGAACATGCTAAAGGCTTAATAACTGCTTTTGAAGAAAATACCCAAGATATTGCTGTAATTGTTACTGCAAGATTAATAAGACCAGATAAAGATAATTTTATAATTATTGCTACAGCTACAAATGAAGGAGCTGGAGAAAAAATGAAATTACTTGGAGCTAACGAAGTTGTAATTCCAAGTATGACAATTGGTAGAAGAATAGCTTCTTATGTTTTACATCCACCTTCTCCAACAATATCTAAATTTTTGGAAAAAATAGCATATGGTGAAAGAACAGACATAGATATAATTGAGATGAAAGTTGAAGGAAATTCAACACTAATAGGTAAAAAACTAAAAGAAATTCATATGAGACAGGAAACAGGAGCGACAATTGTTGCAATAATTAGAAAAGATGGGAAAATGAAAATAGCACCTTCTGGAGAAACTGAAATTAAAGAAGGAGATGCTCTTTTAATTCTTGGACACCCAAAATCTTTAAAAAGAGTTGAAGAATTTTTTGAAAAGGCATTAGAAGAAAAAGAAGAAGAAAAACAATTGGAAGAGGTAAAATTAGATGATTAATTGGGGAAAAGTTTGGTCAGATTTCTTTATAGTTCTTGCTTTAACAAGTAATGTAGGATTTATATTTAGTCATGACCCTTATCAATTAGTTGTTGCTATAGGAGTTAATTTAATAGCAACAGTCTTAAAATTTGGAGCAAAGAAAATTCTCGCTGCAGAGATGCTTGCAACAGCTTTAGTTGCAGACCTTCATTTGATACCTGCTACATTTTTATATTTCACAGGAACACACGTTCCCCTTGCAATTGGTCTAGCAATTGGTGCGGCAGTGGCGAATATAATTTCAATAATTTTACTTGTAGTGGAAATAATATTTGAATACAAAAGCGAGGAAGAATTTTAATTAAGAGAAGCTTTTACACAAGCACAAAGTCTTCCCCTAAAAATACTTTTCTTACATGAGGGTTTTCCACAATTTTTGATGGGGGACCTTCTGCTAATACGCTACCATGGGCTATTATATAAGCTCTGTCTGTGATTTTTAATGTTTCTCTAACATTATGGTCTGTAAGTATAATCCCAATATCTTTTTTAGCAAGTGTTAGTATTAACTGATTTATTTCCTTTACAGATACAGGGTCAACTCCTGCAAATGGTTCATCAAGAAGTAAAAATGAAGGGTTT
>DTZN01000132.1 GCA_012961365.1 Hydrogenothermaceae bacterium | reverse complement strand
GAAAAATGGAAGCTAATGCATATCTCATAGGAAACCCTGAAGAAGCTTGCCCTGCTAAGTGGGAACCTGGAAAGAAAACTTTAAAACCTTCAGAAGAACTCGTAGGAAAAGTTTACGAGGCATTAAACGAATAAAAATTTTTAGGGGCTCTTTGCCCCTTTTAATAAAATAAAAAGATGAAATTATACCAACTTAAAAGGTTCAATCCTACAGAAATTCAAATCCAAATTACAGATAAACAACTTTTGCAAATGTTTCCTATTGAAGTTCAGGAACACCCATTTATGGGGCAAATCCAAAGAGTATGGAAAACTGAAAATTTTACTTATAGCATTGGAACTTCCAAAAAGGAAGATATACTCGATTTATCAAAAGATGCACTTCATTTACAACTAAAGAAAGAAAAAATGGAAGAAATTTTACAAACACTTGAAGAATTTAAAATAATCCTCTATTATGAAAATAAAGAAGACATTTATGAGGTAAAAAGAGAAAAATGATAGTAGTAATGACAAAATTTCCAGTTAATCCTAAGTATTTTAATGAATTTGAAAAAAGAGCTAAAAATGAATTTGGAGAAAAAGGTTTAAACAACCAAAAAGGTTTTATTAAAATGAATATATTAAAACCTGTGAATATTCCACCTTCTAAGGATAACAATATTTTCGTTATAGAAACCTACTGGGAAGATTTAGAAAGTTTTAAGGCCTATACTGAAAGTGAAGCTTTTAGAAAAGCTCATGAAAATCCACCACCAAAGGAATGGTTTACTGCACCACCTACAGTAGAAGTATACGAGATAATAAAAGAAAAATAAATTAATCTCCTATTTTTAGGAGGTCTTTTATTTCCTCTTGTAATCTTCTACATCTTGGGCAAATAGTAAAATCTCCTTTATATGAAAAAGGCATCATACATTCTTCACAAGGTATCATAACATGTTCAGCTAAAACCTCTACCTTATTTACAAAAGTATCTAGTTCTAGTTTTTCTGATAAATGTAAACAATCTTCAGGGCACATTTCATGGCATATCCTACATTTAACGCATAATGCAGGTTCAAAAAGTATAGATAATTTTTCATTACCTTCTTTTAAAGCACCTGTTGGACACATATGATAACAAATATAACAGTTTGTACATTTTTTATTATCTATCCATTTTTCAGATGTAAAAGAAATTTTATCAACTTCTAAGTATTTACCCTTTAAGTCTATATCACTTTCTTTTAATGTTTTTATAAAAATTACCCTTTTATCTGGAACTATTTTTTCTTCTACAAGATTCTTGTGAATATCTTCTTCTTGATTTTGTTCTTCATCAACTTCAGGTATAGCAGGTATCATAGCCCAAAATGCAAGTCCTGCTGTTTGCTTTGCAATCTTTTTTAAGAAACCTCTCCTTTCTTCTTTTTTCTTTTCTTCTTCTGATTTTTCATATTTTATAGGTTCAAGCTTCACCCTTTGAGGAACTTCTAAAATTTCTAGTATGTAATTTGCTTCATCTGTTATTTGCTTTATCCTTTCTTTTAAATTTCCAATCTCACAAGTTTCACAGTATCCAACATCTATAATAATATCTGTTTCATTTTTTAAAGCTAAAGATACTAAATATTGGCTATCTATAGAAGAAGAACAAGGAACATTCAGTTTACAACTAATAAAATTTTCTCCATTTTCTACCATACTCTCAAAAAGCTCTTTAGGAGAAAAACCTTTTAAAGAAAAACTTTCCGTTGGACAAACTCCAACACAAGCTCCACAGTGAATACAATTTTCCTCATTTATTTTAATTTTGTCATTTTCTATATATAAAACTTCATCTTTAGGACATACATCTATACACTTTTGACAAGATGAATATCTATAATAAGTTCTAACACAAGCATATATATCAAAATTTAGTTTAGTCATGGTTTACTCCTAAAATTAGTCAGTTTTTTCTTCTAAAAGATTTGAAATATGCTCTAAATCTGACATTAAAAATTCTAAAGTGGCGTCTGCTACATCATAGTAAAAAGGTGTCTCTGCAATATCTTTAACTGCTAAAAGATATGGAAGGCTCCAGTTTGCAAGGTGTTCTTCTAAAAATTTCTTTTGGATTTTTCTTATCCTTTCCACTTCTTTTTCATCTTCTTTTGCTAATGCGTTTAGTTCTTCCTGAACTAAATTCATCATAAATTCAAGCTCAACACCAATATGGTCTGGAGATAAAGCTCTAGTTTTATTTAAATCTATAGAATAACCATTGTCTCTGTAAAATATTAAAGTTGGATTGGTAATAGTAGGATTTATGTGCCCTTCATCATTTACAAATACAGATTCGTAAGGGTAAACATTCAAAATAAATATAGTAGTAAAATCTACATTTAAATCTTCTTCAACAAGTTTCATTACATCTTTTTCCCAAAATTTATCCCATTCTCTAGTATTTGGAAAAAATTCCAATAAATCTTCATTTTCTTTTATTTTAGCTAAAGTAAATGGGTCTACTTCTTCAATAAAAAGTCTTGATAAAAGACCATACATATTTATCCTAGCTTGCGTAATTTCAATAATATCTTCCATAGGGTTCCTCGTATTTTAATAGATGAATTTTACAAATAAGGGGAGCATATACTCCCCTTTTTATAAACTTTATTCTTTATGTAAAAAATGTCCAGAAAATTCTGGCATTCTATAGGATTTATCTGTATGTGGATACCAAGGTCTTGGGAACCATTTTGGCCTTCTTAAACCGTTAGGTCCTGGAGCTGGTCTTGTAAGCTTATCTCTCCAAGCTTGATATACCTTGAATGTAGCTTCAATATTAACCACAACATCACCTATTCTATCATCTGGACCAGCTTTTTCTACTAATACTTTCTTATGCCAGCAGTGCATACCTGAAAGTGGGTCTGGATTAGCTGGAAATACAGCATTTTGCCATACACCTGTTGTTCCATTCCACCATACTTCTTTAATATCATCGTTAACTTCAGGATATGGCCATTTTAACCAGCTTTCATTGTGTTTTCTTTTAACTGTATGATGATAAACTCCATCTTTCCATCTAACTGTCTTTAAGCTTCCCTGTTCGTTTATCTCTGCTAGTGCAGAACCATAACTTAAAACTGTTAATTCTTGGTTAAATCCATCTACTTTAACAGTATTTTTAACTCTCCATCTTCCTGAGTGGTGAGAACATGCAATAACCCCTGGTCTTGTAGCTTGAGTTGGCATTGCCATACCAACAAAGTATCCTGTTTCTATTCCTGAAACAGGGTCAACTACCCTTACTTTAATAGGGTCTCCTTTTTTAATACCAAGCCTTTCTGCATCCTTTTCATAAATCCATACAGGGTTATGGTTTTGGGATATTTCCATTAACCATTTAGCATTAACAGACCTTGTGTGAATGTTGTATGGAAGTCTGAATACAGGGTTTAGTGCAAAGGCATTTTCTTCTGTCATATAAGAATGGTGAACATGAGTTAAGATATGAACTAATTTCCTTCTATCTTCTTCATCTTTTGGATAGATAGGAATTGCATACTCAGGCCATCCCCATTCAACAAATGTTTTTGAATAGTATTCAAGATGTCCTGTAGGAGTATGGAATCCTACTAAGAATTTTCCATTTTTCTTAACAGCTATAGTATGTCTTTCAGAGTGATACTTATTTGCTCCATGGTGTTTTAGATACACGGCTCCTGTATCTGGGTCTATTTCACACTTAGAAAGAGGTATCCATTTTCCTTTAACCTTAATAGCTTTTTTAATTGGGTCATATGGTAGCTCTCTTTCATGAACATTGTAAACGTTAGTTTCTTCTGTCCATGCTCCTCTATCTCTCATATATTCATAAGGAGTTATTCCAAGTTTCTCACATACTTTTCTAAGGTTTGGTAGTGTTCCAAATGCTGCATCATACCATTCTTCAATAGTTACAGGTTGTCCCGGATTTTTCTTAGATTCCCAGAATTTTCTAATTCCAAGTTTTCCATCTGGGTCAATTGCCCATGCTAAATTAATCCAAAATTCATTTTCTTCCCAAACTTCACCAAGCCCTGCTTTCTTATGAGCTTCTAATGTTGCTCTCCAAGGGACTTTTGGTTTCCATCCCATCTTTTGAAGAGCAACTCTTAATACAGGTTGCCTAAATGCTGTCCATCTTTCAGGTTTAGATTCTGCAGATTGGTTATCGTGTCTTTCTCCAGCAAGTCCAACTGGTAATATGTAATCAACAAACCAGTTTGTTTCAGACCAAGTTGGAGAAAGATTAACAGTTAATTCCATTTTATTTTCATCTCTTAAAACTTCTATCCATCTAAATCCATCAGGATTAATCCATACTGGGTTATATATTTTAGAAATCCATACTTTAAGTTTATCAGGTATTTTTAAACCTCTTTTAGCCCACTTTTTTCTCCACTCATCATCAGAAAGTAAATGAGGTAATAAGAAAGATAATTCATAAGACGATAATGGCCATTCTGGTGGCCAAAGTAATTCATTCCAATCATCTACAGGTTTAGGTTTATCTGCAAGTGTAGATTTTCCACCTTTCCCACCAACTCCAAGAACATGCCAATGATGCCAGCCAACTCCACCAACTCCACCAATAGAACCAGTTAAAGCTAAGAAGAACAATCCTGTTCTACCTGCATTCATCCACCCGCCACGGTTTCCTGCAGCCTGAGCTCTCCAAAAGTAAGAAGTAATTCTATCTCCAGCCCAGAGAACATACTCATAAAGTTTTTCTATTTTTTCTATTGGGACTTTTGTTTCTTCCGCTGCCCATTCAAATGTATATGGGGAGTAAAGCTCTTTTAATACAGAGATAAAGTCTTCAAAAGTGTTTCCTTCTGGAACTTTAGAAATTCTACCTTCTTTCTTTAAATAGTTAAGATATTCTTTATCTTTTATAAATGTTTTCCAATTAAACCATCTTTCTACAAATTTTCTATTGTATTTATCTTCTTGTAGTAATCTACTTGATAATGCTAAAAATATAGCACCTTCTGTTCCTGGCCACACTGGTATCCATAAATCAGCCATTCCAGCAGAATTTGAAAGTCTTGGGTCCATTACAACAAGCCTTGCCCCTTTTGCTCTGGCATCTGCTATATATCCTGCATGCTGTTGGTAATAGTGTCCAGCATCTGCCGCATGGGAAGATGAAAGAAAGATTAATCTTGAATGTTCAAAATCAGGAGATGTTCTGTCATCACCAACCCATGAGATAGAACCAAGTCTTCCACCAGAAGAACAGATATTTGTATGTGAGTTGTGATGGTCTCCGCCCCAAGTCCAGACAACTCTAGCAGTAAAGCCACCTGATTCGTTAGGTCTTCCAACGTGATACATTATCATTTTTCTTTCAAGTTCAGAACCAGTTTTAATAGCTTCTCTTATTTTCTTACCGATAGTTTCTAAAGCCTCATCCCAAGTAGTTCTAACCCATTTTCCTTCTCCTCTTTTAGCTCCAGGAGCTCTTTTTAGAGGGAAAGGTATTCTATCTGGATCATACATTTGAGCTTGTGTTGCATAACCTTTAGCACAGTTTCTTCCTCTAGAACCTGTATGAAATGGATTTCCCATAAATTTTCTTACAACAAGTGCATCTTTATCAACCCAAGCTGTCAAACCACATGCGGCTTCACAATTATTACAAACTGTTGGCACTAACATGTAATTAATAAGTTTTACACCATTCCTTAAAGCTCCTCCCTTTAATTTCCACACATCTCCTGCAGGTTCTTTCCAATCGTTCCATTTATCAAATGGTGGATAGTAGTCTAAATGTTTAGGTGTAAATGTTAAATTTTCTGCAGTTTCTTCACTGGCCACTGCTGGTGTAGAAGATTTTTCTACAGCTCCTTTAACGAGAGCAGCACCACCTACCGCAGCAGCAACAGTTTTTAAAAAATTTCTCCTTGATGTTTTCATCTTTTGCTACCCTCCTAAAATTAACTTAATGGTAATGTTTGTGGAGCTATTAACCATGCGTGTTTAATAAGCCAAAGTCCAGCTATAGCACTTAAAGCCCCGAGAAATGCATATTGGTATTTTCTTTGTTCATTTGCTATGCCTACCAGCACCATAGGAACAATAAATGCTAAAAACATTCCACCCCAGAAAAATGGAGCAACTTCACCAAATGCTAAAACTTTTATAACTTCATGGGCAAATTCACTGTGCATTTTAGCAAATATAAGTTCTCCAATAAACATAGTAGCCATCAATCCTGCACTTGCAAATAATATATATCCAAGTTCTCTTCTAATATTTTCTTTTAAAACATTTCCATAAATTGCATCAATTAATAAATACATAGCAGAACCTGCTAACGTTGCACTTAAAAGCATAGAAATCATCTCTGCAGGAAATACCCAAACTTCCCTAGCTGTAGCTTGTCCCATAATTCCGGCAGTATAAATTGTTGAGAAGAAAGCTAAGATAAATCCTGGAACCATAATTTTATCTAATAATTTTTTATTACCTGAAATCCATGACCAAAATGCAAGTAATAAAATTATTACAAATCCAGAAACTACCCAAGCTCCTAGTGTAACTGCAGATGTAAAGTGCGCAAATACAAATATTTTCCAGAATCTAAACATATGATGTAAGTCTAAAACTGTAACAAGCAATGTTATACCAATAAAAATTAATCCAACTATAGGAAGCCATTTTCTAAAGAAATTATCTTGCTCTGGATATTTTTTTATAAAATAAAGTCCCAATAAAAATGAACCTGTAGCTATACTTTTAGCCCACATATTAGTCGATACCAGCCATCCCCAAACTACCTTTGGTAATGCCACATCAAAAGTTACTTCTGCACCTAACATAATTAATGCCCTCCTACGTGGTCTAGAAATTTAACTTCTGTAAATAATGTAAAGCCTTCTGGTCTTTCTGATGCAAGTGGGTCTAATGCTACAGTAGAACCTCTTACATAAAAATGTTTTGGCTTTGTATTTAGTTCTGGTTTTCTTACCATTACATCTCTATGTTCTCTTAGATATTTGGAAATTTCAGATTCAGGGTCATCTAAATCTCCAAAAATATTAGCATGTGTTGGACATGCAACTACACATGCAGGCATTAAACCCACCTCTATTCTATGAGCACAATATGTGCATTTATCAGCAGAGTTTGTAAGTGGGTCAATATATATAGCGTTATATGGACAGGCCATCATACAAGAAGCACAACCTATACATCTATCATGGTCAACGCTAACAATACCATTTGGAAGATAATGAAGAGCAGATACTGGGCAAATTCTTTCACAAGGAGCATTTTCACAATGATTACACCTTAAGGGAACAAAGTGTCTTTTTGTATCTGGATATTCTCCTTGGTCTATGTATTTAACTCTTAATCTCCAACTGTGTAGAGGCACATCATTTTCAGCTTTACATGAGACTGCACATGCCATACATCCCATACACCGACTAAGGTCAACTAAAAATCCAAGTCTCATAGAGCTACCCTCCTAAAGGTTTTTATGTCATATACAGCTTTACATTTAACATTTTTTATAAAAAAGGGGCTATAAGAACCCCTTTAATAAATGTGTATCACCAATAACATTGATATATTTATAAACATCCTTTGA
This sequence comes from Hydrogenothermaceae bacterium, assembly GCA_012961365.1. Classification (GTDB taxonomy): domain Bacteria; phylum Aquificota; class Aquificia; order Aquificales; family Hydrogenothermaceae; genus Hydrogenothermus. The sequence goes on along the minus strand of DTZN01000132.1, from coordinate 4,508 downwards.
AAAATCCAGGTTTTGGTTTAGGAGTAATTTCTGCTTCTTCAAGTTGAACTACAGATACATCTCCTTTTTGTCCAATAATTTCTCCTTCTCCATCAAGTGTTCCACCAAAACCTTCAAGTAGTGCAGAATAAGTAACACCTTCTGATGTTGGTTTTATATAGTAATATTCTCCTTCTGTTACATCAAAAATAACTACTTTTGGAGGAGCAGTGTAAATTTTATCGGCGGGAACTCCCTCAAATAATTTATGAGGAGGACATGAGTTTAATACATCAAATTCCCCACTTTCCATTGCTTCCTTAGCACAGCTTTCAGCAGTAATAACTGCTGATGTAAATTCTATTTCGTTATCTTCTTCATCTTCCTCTTCTGCAATTACAGGGGATACATTTGCTATGATTGTGGTTGCAACTAAAAAGCCAAATAATTTTTTTAATTTCATTTTATATCACCTCCTAATTTCATGTCTCTACTTAAAATTTTTCCAATTCCTTAATGTTTTCAAGTAGGCGACTATATCTTTTAAGTCCTTTTCAGAAAGATGTGCATAAGGAGGCATTTTAGAAGATTTTGTCCCATCAGGATTTACTGTATACCATGTAAACATATCGTTATTTGGATATGCTCCAAATTTATCAGGATTTGCAAATTTATTGTAGTGTCTATTAGGATTTAAGTTTCTAATAATTACATCGTTAGGGTTTACTATAGATTCTTTTAAATATGGAGCATTAGCAATTCCACCTATATCAGATAAATCTGGAGCCATTCCTACTGGAGCACTTTGTTGGTCTGCATATCTATGGCATCCATTACAACCATTTTGAACCATTAGCTCCTTTCCTCTCTTCGGGTCTCCTAATTTTTTAGAAGGTATACCCCAAGATACATAGTTTAGATAATCTTTATCTAAATCATAATCTTTTAATCTTATAAACTTCCATCTAGATAAAGATTTGTTTCCATCTCTTTCTGCAAACTTTCCATCCCATAGTGCAAATGCAATAGGAACAAGACCTGCTTTAAGATTTGAGTTTTCTGTTTTTAAAGGTCTTACAAATACTGCTGTCCAAAGGTGGGTTTGTTTATTGTATTTCATATCAATAGATGTTCCTTCTTCCTTAATTTCTGTTAAGGAACCAAAACCTTCTGATATGAAAACTTTTTCGTAATCTCTTCCTGCTACAGTTTTTTGTAAATAAACAGTTACAGGGTGATTTTCATCTCCCATTCCAACATACGGAAGAGTAATTCCTTTTCCAAATTTATTAGGAAATTCTATACTTACACCATCTGCATAGCTATCAGTATCATATTTAGCCTGAATAGAAGGTGTATTATCCTTCCATTGAACAAAAACAGCTATTGTTTCATTGTTATAAGCAACCTTAACAAGTGCTCTTTTTAATGTTTTCTTTGCGATTAATTCATTTGCCTTTTTATCATTTAGTCTTACAGAAATTTGAGGATACAAATATACATACTTTCCTGGAACAGATTTCCAAATTTGAGCATAAGGATTAGAAGTTAACTCAACATTTACTTTTTTAGCATTTAACACTTCATATTTGTAAAAATCTTTATACTGAGATTCGATAGCCATAGCAGAAGAAAACATTGCTAATCCAACTACTGCAGTTTTTACTGCGTTTTTCATTATTTATTCCTCCTTACTTATCTTTGTTAATACTAAAATAAGGAGGGGTATTACCCCTCGTGAGTTTTTTCTTCAACATGAAAGTATGCTTTAACTTCAGTTTTTGGTGTATTAGCACCTTGAACGTATCTGTAATCAATAATTTTGAAGAATTCTGTTCCTTTAAGTCCTTGTTCTTCTGCAAGTTTTTGATAGTAGTTTTCATCAAGTCTGAACATATCTTTGTGATTGTAAGCTATTAAGATATCCATTAATTCAGATTCTTCTCCTCTTTTTCTCTTTTCCATTTCTTCTTTTAAGACTTTAGCTGCGTGGTGAACTCCAGGTCCAAAAAGTTTCTCTAAAAATTCCATAGGAATTCTTTGTGAACCTTCCTGTATAGACATATCATCATTAAATGTTGGAGGAGATAATACAGGAGGAACATAGTAAACATTTGGTTGTGTTCCAAAATCAGGTCTTAGAGGTAAAGCAACTTTATATTTATAAACCAGCTTATAAACTTGTGATTCTTCATCGTCGAGAAACCCTACCCATCTAATTCTTCCTACACATTGGTGAGCACATGCCGGAGGAAGTCCTCTTTCGATTCTAGGGAAACAGAATATACACTTTTCAGATTTAGAAAGCTTAGGGTTAAAGTAAATTTTCTTATAAGGACATCCAGCAATACAGTATCTGTATCCTTGACATCTATCTAAATCAACAAGAACAATACCATCTTGTTCCCTTTTAAATATAGCTTCTCTTGGACATGCAGCTAAACATCCTGGGTTTGAACAGTGATTACATATTCTAGGAAGATAGAAATAATAAGAGTTTGGCCAATCGCCTTCTCCAACATCTTCATCCCAGTTAGGACCCCAAACAGGGTCAGAGTCGGGACCTAAAACAAATTCTGTATCTGGTTTATCAAAAATTTCTTCATGGTTGTAGTCCCAAGGCACACCATAATCTAAAACCATATCTGGAATAATACCATCTTGGAGATTTCCATTTTCATCAAAACCTCCACCTGCTTCCATCCAATTCCTTGGATACCCTGCTCCTGGTTGTGTTTCAACGTTGTTCCAGTACATATACTCTCTACCGTTTCTATTTGTCCATTGAGTTTTACATGCGACTGTGCAAGTTTGACAACCTATACATTTATTTAAATCCATTACCATTGCTAATTGTCTTTTTGACATTGTTAATTACCTCCTTAAATTAAGCTTTTTCAATATCTACAGATGTTGTATAAGCATGTTGATTACCATCCCAGTTTCCACCAAATTTAAGGTGTCCCCAACCATCAGATAATTCTAAAAGATTGAGTAAATCACTAACAACTGCATTGTGGTTTCTATTGAATTTAAACATCATAGGTTCCCAACCGTGCTCTAATACAATTGCATCTTTTGGAGCTGATGGGTAAATTTTAGCCATAGCGTAAAAATCGCCAATATCGTTGAAAATTCTTACTTCATCTCCATCTTTAATTCCTTTCTTCTTAGCAATTTCAGGGTTAATCATTATGTAAGGTTTACCTCTTTGTAATCTCATTAAGAGAGTAGAATGTTTGTAAGTAGAGTGAATAGACCATCTTGCGTGAGGAGTCATTAACACAAATGGAAATCTCTTAGGTCTTATTGGTTCCTTAGCAGTTGGAACTGCTGCTCCAAGCTCAATCCATAAATCATGGTCTACATAGTAAGTAAGCCTTCCTGAAAGTGTTTCAAATCTTTCAAACATATAGAGGTTGTTTTCAAAAGAGTTGTAAGGTTTATCTGGGTATAAAGGTGAAGATTTTCCTGCTTTTTCGTTTAATACAAGAAATCCACCTCTTTTTCTCATAGACTCAATTGTGTTTGGTTGGAACTGTTCAACTTTTTCTAGTGCCATTTCAACTGCATCTTTATCTGTTCTAAGTTTTCCACCTTTTGTAAACTCATCTGCAAAGTTCGCAAGGTCTCTGTATCCAGTTTTTGAGTGAGTTGGGTCAGGTATTTTTATGTATTTTTCAGGATTTGATTCACCTTTCTTCTTAGCTTCTTCAAATCTTTTAAGAGCTATTTCTTGGAGTTTCTCAGCTATTAATGTGCAAATTTCCCACTCAGATTTAGCTTCTCCAACAGGTTTTAAATTTGCTGGAGGTTGTGCTAGGTTTGCAAATCTATGGTATCCAGGGTTAGTTCTTAAGTCCCAAACTTCATAGTGGGATTTTGCTGGCAATACTATATCTGCATATTGTGCTGTAGAGTTCATTCTAAAGTCTACATAAGCAAAGAACTTGGCTCTTTCAAGGAATGCTTTTTTATATGTAGAACCTTTGTTTCTTCTAAATCTAGAATCTGCAAATAGTAAAACTGTTTCAAAAGTATCCCAGTATGGTTTTCCGTCTTTGTTATGTAAGTTTTCTTTCCATTTTTTATCATTCCCAAAGTTATCAAGAATTTCTCTAACTCTTTTGAAGTATTCTTCTTTGGATAATCCGGTAGCTCTTCTTACATCTTCATCATCGTAGAGTTTTTCTGCATCTTCGATTATGTTTCCATATACAAATTCACTTACGAAACCAGATGCAAATCTTTGTTGGTACTTTCCTTTAAATCCAGAAATTTCTCCCATTCCAGAAATTGCAACTTCGTTTTCTGTAGAAAGACCACCATAAGGACCAACTCTTCCACAAAGTCCTGGAATTGAAGCGATAGCTCTGTGTATTAATAATCCATTGAAATACTTTCCAAGAGAAAAACCTACAGTTATTTGAACTTTTTCAGCTTTGAACTAAGCCAGCGTAAAGCTATTACTTTTCAAATAGATAAAACAAAATTGATTAAAAACAAAACTAAAAGCTTGGTTTGAGGTG
>DTZN01000131.1 GCA_012961365.1 Hydrogenothermaceae bacterium | reverse complement strand
TACTTTGATGCTACCTGTATTATCACAGCTATAAGGTAAAGAGTCAGCATTATTATTACTTAAAAATACACTGTATTTTAACGCACAAGCAGATGCATCTGCTGAATCTAGGATATTATTTTGGTTTGCATCCTCTTTACAATCTAAACCTTCTTTGTTTACCCATTTGTTGACAGCTTCTGCAATTTCTTCAGGCTCAATTTCATCTCCACCAATTAATAAACTAACAGAAGTAGTTGCTTTTGCAGTATCTACCAACCCTGAATAAAAACAAGCATCTTTAACAACATCAGGAGCGTTTGTTAATGCATTTTTATTAGTGCAATCTATACCTTCATTTTTATATATATCTTCATACAAATTTTTTGCCTTTTCTAAAGAAATTAATGCATCTCCTGAAGCTTTTTTTGCTATTGCTTGAACAAAAAGTGAATAACTGTCACCATTATCATCATTACTTGCGCTTGATAAAATAATATCATTAATTAACGTTGGTATATCAAAACCAGCTTCTCCTATATAAGCTGCTGCAAGTTGTATCTTTCCATCTTCTTCTGAATAAGCTCCTCCACAAGTTGGGTCTGATGATAGTTTTTGTATTACATGCTCATAATTTCCTTTATCAAGTGCCTGAGAAACCTCAAACTGACAAGCTTCAGGAGTATCATCATCATTTAGTCCTCCACAACCACCAATAAAGATTGCAGATAAAATAACCAATGAACCTGTTATAGCTTTCTTCTTCATGGCTATCCTCCCATTTAGTGGATTTTAATTTAAATATAAATTTTTATTAATTATACCTTTTATAAAGTCAATATCTATTTTTTGTTTTACATTTCTACCAAAAATTTTGCCTTGAGAAATACCATTTAATATTATTTGTTTTTTATCTAAAGGTAAAATTAAATCTGCATTAATCGCATAATCAATCTGTGCTCCTCTTATTGAGATATTAATAAAATTTTTTGGTGGTCTATTTTTTATTGAAAAATCTATATTTAGATTGGATGCAAAAGGAATAAAAGATACTTTCTTTAGGGTTATCTTTCCTTTACCTTCTGATAAAATATAATTATCCTTTACAAAAATATTTAAATACAAATCTAAATTTCCATAAATTTTTGGTTTTTTTTGAAATTCTTCTATTTGCAATTTATTAGCTTTTATTACTAAACTTTTATCTAGTAAATTAATATCTGCCAATTTATCTTTATCTACAAATATATCCATAAAAATTAGTTTATTATGTAAACTAAGAGTTTTTATATATAAATCTTTGTAAGACAAATCTTTTATGGTAATCTTAAAAAGATTTCCATCAATTTTGCTATATTCAAAACCAAATTTATTTGCATAAAAAGAAAGTAAATTTTTGATTGGAAATGTATATACAAAAGTTGCAAAAAAAGCTGTAAAAAATACTAAGAAGTATAATGTGTATTTCTTCATGTTATTCTTCTATTACCAGTCTTGAGTTTATTTTACCCTTTAGTTTTTCTACTTTTATAAAAGTTATTCTGTATTTTTTTTGTTTTATCTTTTGTAAAAATTGTAAAAAATCCGCAGGGTTTACTTTCTCTAATATGATTTCAATTTGGTTTTCTGATAATGGTTTTATAGATACTATATTATTTTTGGTGTTTGTTTCTTTGGATAAATTATCTATATCTGATAAGCTAAGATTATTACTTTTAGAAACTTCTTTTTTGGATTTATATTCAAGGACTAATTTGTTAAGCTCTATATATTTTTTCTTTTCTGTTTCTAATTTTTCTTCTAAAGTTTTTACTTTCTTTAATCCAAAGTCTATTAAATAATAACCTAATATAAGAACAAAAAGATAAATACCTAAAATTAAAATCTTTTTTTCTCTATCTGTAATATTCTCAAAAAATATAACTATCTTACTCAAGAAATATCCCCTGATATTGTAAATCTAACTTCGCCTTTTGGAGTATTTACAGTTTCTTCTATTTTGGCATTATATTTTTTTGACAAAAAGTTTTTTAACATTTCTATTTCTCTTATACTTTTGGCTGTTCCTTTTATTATAAACCTATTTTGTGAGATAGTTATTTTAAATAACTCAACATTGTTTAACTTGGATAAATCAATTCCTATAAAGTTTAATATATCTATAGTGTCTTCTTTATATTTGTCCTTGTTTTTTAACATAAGTAATTTACTTTTTGCCTGCTCTAAAGGGTCGAATATAGTTCCTAAATAGTTAAAAGCTTTAACAAAAATTTCCTTTTCTTTTTCTTTTACATATTTGATTTGCTTTTTTAATGTAAATACCTTAAACCAGATGGCTATACTTAAGACCAATACAGACAAAAATAAATAAAACGCTCCTTTTAAAAGTTTCACAAAAATATCTTTATTTGATTTATGAAGTAAGTCTATTCCTGTATCATCTAACATCTTAAGTAAAAGTCCATAAGCTACATTATATTTTGGTAGGATATTTTCTACTTTTAGTTTAGGGTAGTTTTCAAATTTTTCAGGAATATCTCCAGACAAAAGTGTATTTTCTGGTATATTTTCTATATTTTTTAATATCCTTACTTTTTTTATAAAACTATCTTTTACAAAAACTTCAACTATATAACCATCGGAAAAATGTAGAATATTTATATTTTTTAAATTTAAAAATCTAGCAATTCTAAGAAGTGCAAATACTTCACTATCTAAAATATCTACATTTTTCAAATTTTGAACATCTTCCTTTTTTGCAATAACACAAAAAACAAATGTTTTATCTTTATAAGTTTTTAGTATATAGTCATAAGACACACTTTCAAAACTTATAGGTAAATCTACTTTTAGTGCCGTTTCTACTGCTTTTTGTATTTTATCTTTATCAGAAAAAGGAAACTCATAAGTTCTAAATGTGCTTTTAATGGCAGGAAATGAAGCTATAGTTTTTTGGATACTAGATGGTTTATCTATTAAATAAACTTTACTTTTTAAAGGTTTTATTTTAGCAACAAGTTCTACATTTAAACTTAAATCAATTCCCTTTACTATCAATAGAGTTTTCTCCAGACGATTTTTGTCTTATTTTGCCTATTTAAAAGTATAATCATTTTATATTTTCTCTTACCTTTTGTTATATCTATTTTAGCTAAAAAATTTTCGCTTTTTACATCTATCATGTTTTCTATTCTATACAAAATATCAGAGTTAAACCCATCAACTAAAACTAAATCCTTTATATTTTTAAAAGGTTTCCTTTGTCTATATATAATAATCTCATTTGCTAATGCTTCATCAATATCATTGTCTAAAGCCATTAATATCCATTTTGATGCAGTATTTATATTCACTTTTCCATTGGAATATGGAGAAAATAAACTCCTAAACCCTGGTTTAAAATATCCACCTTCCACAGTGCCATTGTAGATATTGTCATTTATACCTTCTATTAATTTTAACTCTTCTAAGGTATCGAGCTTATCATTTTTTGCCATATATAAGTTGTAATCTTCCTTTCCTCCATTATTTGGTAGGTCATCTTTATCTATCCACTCTATTATGTTATACAAAATTGCGTAGTTTATATTTAAAATATCAAATAGCCTTTCAAAAACTAATTTGTGTTTTTCATTAATAGTAGTTCCATTAACTAGAAAATTTGGATTTAAAAATCTTTCTTGGTCTATTATTTCTATTTGTATATTTATATCATTTAAAGAAACAGGAATTGTTTGAGACCAAAACTCACCAATATAATCCACAGATTTATCATCTCTATCTAATAGTTTTTTTAAAGCTTTCTCTGCAGATTTTGAAGCAAATATTATTTCTTCTGTATTTATTTGACTTTCTATATAGTTTTCCAAAACAAATCTTTCTTCAGATAAATTTAAAATTAATACTCCAAGAGTAGAAATTATTATTAAAACAATTATTAGTATCATTTTTTACTTATCAGGTATTTTCTATTTTTTGTAAAAATTATTAAATATTGAGGAAACCCTTTACTTCTAAAATTCCTTAAAAATCTGCCATTTTGTAGAACTTCTACTTTTATATAATCAAAGTATCCAATAACTGTTTTTTTTAATCCTTCATCTCCCAGTTTTCCATCAATGTATGGAAACTCCATATAAAGCACTTTATATTTATCCTTTACTTTCTCTATACGGTATTCTGCCCTTACTGCTCCTTCATAAAAAATGGGATATAGAGTATAAAAGGAAATTCTATCTTCTTCTAGTTCAAAATTTATAGTTTTTTTTTCTATGGAAGAAAAAATTTGTTTAGTAATTTGACTAACTAAAGAAATCTCCTGAACTGTTTTTTGTGATTTTATTGAAAGATATGACAATCCTTTTATATTTGATACATATGTATAACCAATTATTCCAAAAATCAATAATAAAAGAGTAATAACAATTAGTAGTTCAAGTAATGTAAAAGCATTTTTATTCTTCATAAGTTTTTAAAGTTAAAATTGTTTTTCCTGTAGATTTTTCTATTACTTGTATGTTTACTTCTTTTACTCCAAAATCTATAGTTTTTGAGCTTTCTTTTATTTCAAATTCATTTATAGTTTTTAGCTCTGATTTGTTTGATAAACCTTCACGATAAACTTTAGCATATTCTAAAGCATCTAATCTTAAAAAACTTTCTTTTATCTTACTTATATTATTAACTTGCATTTTTATCAAAACACTAAAAGCCACTAAAAATATAGTAATAGCTACAACCACTTCAAGAAGTGTAAAACCTTTATTCATCCCAGACTGATATATCATCTTCCGTTCCTAACTCCCCATCTGGACCTTTTGATTTTAGTTCAAATGGGTGACTTTCTGAAGGATATATATAAATATACTCATTTCCCCAAGCATCTTTAGGAACACTTTCTAAATACTGTTTCCATTTTTTTGGTTCAGGTGGTATCTTAGGTTTTTCTACTAAAGCCTTTAAACCTTGTTCTGTTGTAGGATATGTTCCATTGTCTAATTTATACATTTCTAAAGCTCTTTTTATTTCTTTAAGCTGTATTTTTGTAGTTTTTATTTTTGACTCGTCTACTCTACCTGTGATTTTTGGAATAACTAGTGCCGCAAGTAAAGATAAAATCACTAAAACTACAAGTAATTCTAAAAGTGTAAAACCCCTATTTTTTTTCAAAGTTTTCCTCCAGCTATTTTTGTTTAAGATATTCTATCAAATATTTGTTAATGGTAAGATAGTAGTTATGAAAAAAGAAAAATTTTATGTGTTGAAAGAAAATTCTAACTTATTAAAAGAGGAAAATTATGTTTATGCATTAATTGATGTTGACAAAATAGATGATAAACATAAACTAGTGAAAATAGGAAAAGTTCACGCAATTTTAATAGATAGAATTATATTTTCACAAACCTTTGAATTTATTACAGACAATCTAAATAACATATTTCCCAATTTTGAAGAAATCTCCCTTGAAGAAGCAAAACAAAAAATAGATAACACTCAAGCACTACTCAGTAAACAAATATTTAGAAGATAAAATCCTGATAAAATATTTCTAATAAACTTTCTTTTTTAGAGGTTTTTTTATGGATGAAAAAATCTTATCTACTCATGGATTAACTT
>DTZN01000130.1 GCA_012961365.1 Hydrogenothermaceae bacterium | reverse complement strand
TTTATTGTTATTTATTATATTTTCCAATATACTGTTTTGACCTAAAGTGGCCCCTAGATTTGCTATTGATTGAGTATAAGGTGGTTTTGAAGTAAAACTACTTGGACCTATTGGAATTCTCGAAAAAGAATAAAAGTTTGGATATATTTCACTTGGAATGCTTATTGTAGGAGATAAATTAATATTTTCTATGTCCTTTAATTGTATAGAAAAACCACTACTACCATATTTCATTTTTTTTTCTTTTGTTTCTACAAAGGTCTTTGCAAATATTTTTAAGAAGCTATGAAACCCTTTCTTTATTGCTATCGATTCATTACGTGTACGTTCAATAAGTTCTTCTTTAGTTTCCTTAGTATCAAATACTATAGTAGAGAATTTAAATTCAACTTTATTTTGTGTCATAAAATCATGATTAATCAATGTTTCACGTATACGGTTTTCCAAGATTAAAGCATTTTGTTTATTAGTCTCAGGCAATAAAATTGAAAATATATTTGAATCATATCTACATGCTACATCACTTGTACGTGTTAAAGATATAATTAATCCACCAAACATTTCAAAAACATGTTTTCGTATTGATTTCCGTTCGGTTTCACTTACATTTATGTAAAGAGACAATATAGATAATGGCTCTTTTGTCCGTACTGATCTTGCACATAAAATATCGAGTTGTGACATTAAATACTTTTTATTAAAAAGATTTGTTTCCAAATCATATATGGCATGCTTTTTAAGTTGGCTATCAATATACGCTCTGACAAAATAAATCAAAATGATTGTAAACAACATCATTAACAATAGACTCAAATAAAAACTATTAATAATTTTATTTTGTTTTAAATAAACCATCTTCTCTACTATGATAGAAAAATGATTGGTAGTATTCCAACATTTTACACCTTCACTGCGTAACACACTAAAATCGTTCTTATCTAGGAACTTTTTTATATCATTCCAACACATATTTATTTGATAAAAGTCTTCCGAAAGTGTTTTAGTACCTATATAATAATTTGAATCATTATTTTGTGCAACCCATGATGATACTTGATTTAAAGCAGTATCAATCTTACTAAGATAAAAAGAATTTATCGTTATTTTAGGATCTAAGATAACAGCTTCTATCGCACCACCAATCCATGAGGATTGTCTCACTATTTTTGTATCTGATCGCATCGTATCAAATGCATAATGAACAAAGGAAAAAACCAATGGTAAAATAAATACAATAGTGTAAAGTATCAGTGTTATTTTAAATGATTTCCATTCATGTCTCATTCAAGTATCCTTTTAGAATGTTAAAAGTTATATGTTTGAGCAAGATGCCCACCAATTTCATCTATATCGGCACAATAATTTTCTGCAGTTGCATCTGTAGTCACAATTAAACTTGCCCCATTTGTTGTTCGACTATAACATATCAAATCATCACAGGAACTAGAATAACCAACAGGTATATGTGTATTATGTACTAAATAATAGACACTTGATTCTTCAAGACATACCCCCATTTTAGACACTTCAACTGCTATATTTGCATCATCTCTGTTTGCAGATAATTTTGGTATTGCTGCATAAGACAATATGCCAATAATAACAATGACTACTATTAATTCAAGCTGTGTAAATCCATCTCTAATATCCAAAGCTATCTCCTCTGCTGAGTATAAAATCAAAAATTATGATACTATTGTATTACTTTTATCTATATTAATATGAACAGACACATTAAAATTTAAAACTAAAGTGATGTATTAGTTTTCCTTGCTTTATGTCAATTTCATCTTTATGTATTTCCGTTATGATATAGTTAAAAAGGAGTCATTAATGTCTATACAATTTTCCGAAAAACCTCAAAAAAACTACTTTCTATCACAACCCCATCAACCTTTTTTTGTGTTAGGTTTTATCAATGCCATTGTAACTATGCTTATTTTTATGCTCAGTTATAAAGGTATTGTATCGCTTACATTGGATGCTCCATCTTTCCATGCATATAGTCTGATTTTTATGCTCTTTACTCCAGTATTTTTGGCCTTTGTTTTCACCACGTTTCCTCGTTTTGCAGGTACTCCAGCTATAAAACAGTCTATTTATATTGAAATATTTTCACTGTTTGTTATAGGAAGTATATTGTTTATTTTAGGAGCCTTGTTCAATGCATTCATTTATAAAACAGGAATGTTTCTTCTCCTTAGTGCACATGCTTGGGGCATTAAAATCCTTTTAGATATTTTTAAGAGTACAAAAATGGAAGATAAGTATGACCTCTTTTGGATACTGACAACAATGATATTTGGTGCAGTATCACATGCTCTATTTATTTTAGGAGTATTTTTTTCATTTTCCCTTCAAGGTTTTGCTACACAAATAGCTATTTATCTTTATATTTTTTTAGTAACATTCTCAGTAGCACAACGTATGGTACCGTTCTTTTCTCACTGCACAGTAGAAAAAAACAGATCTTTACTTAAAGTAGTCACCTTACTTTTAATCGTACGTATCTTTTTAGAACTCATCTACCCTCATCTCTCATTTTTAGCAGACATAACACTGGCTTTTGTCATAGGAAAAGAACTCTATAGATGGAAACTTCCTTTCCCAAACCCAAACCCCTTGCTCTGGATACTGCATATTTCACTTTTTTGGATACCTGTTGCATTTTTCTTTTCAGCTAGTGCAAACCTACTCTTACTACTTAAAGGCACACCTTTTTTACTGTTAGATATGCATACTTTGATGCTTGGCTTTGTCTTCACCATACTCATAGGTTTTGGGACACGTGTAACATTGGGGCACTCTGGCAATATGATGCAGGCTGACAAATGGGTGACTGGATTGTTTTATTTAACCCAAGTGGTAGTACTTGTGCGTATTTTGGTTTCACTCATAGCGGCATTAGGATGGAACTTTATGATACTTTTTGACATCTCTGTAACTGTTTGGCTTTTGTTGTTTATTCTTTGGGCTGTGCGTTTCTTTGCTGTACTTATCAAAGGGAAAAAGTTAAGTTAATATAAATACGCAGAATTAGATATAATGCACCCAATAAAGTACTAGAGAGAAACATGCCAAACTGTCCCATATATATCACAGATCTAGACCATACCTTTTTACGTTCTGACTTAAGTATAAGTCCATATAGTTTGGAGGCATGGAATGCCAAAGCCCAAAAAGCCATCATGGGTGTTGCCACTGCTAGAAGTTTTACCAAATCACAAGAACTTCTTTCTAAACTGCATATCAATGCACCCATGATACTACTTGATGGTACCATCATTATCACACCAGAACGTAAAATTATCGACTTGAAAACTTTGGAAAAAGAGATAGGTGATGCCATTGTGGATATAGGAAGTAAACATGGTATAGATCCATTTATCATTGGTATCAAAGACCATGATATTAACGAGGCTTTTCTCCATCCACATAAACTAAATGACTACCAAAAAGAGGTTCTAAAAGGTTATAAAAATGATCCTAGACTACAGTTTAATCCTTCTAATCGTACAATGGAACAAAACCTCAAGATAGTTTCTTGTTAAAGTAGCTATTCCCGAAAGTCTTTGTAAAATATTTAAACCTAATCTTTCTCCTTTTAATATTTTATTTGCCTTACCTTCTAAGGTGGCAATTGCATAAGGAATATGTTTTATAAAATCACCTTCATTTACTTTAAATGATATATTAACTTTTAATATATCTTCGAAAAGAATTTGAAGAAGAGGAAGGCCACAAACTACAGCTGGTTCCTTTAAAAGGATTTGAGCCTTTACATCTTCTTTTAAGAAAAAGGAACTATAATCTATTCCTAAAGGGATATCTTCTTTCAAAAAATTTTCAAGTATATTTTTTATGTTTATATTTTCTTTAAAAAATGAAAAGTATATATCCTTCATTTATCTATACATAAATATCTATTAAATTTCCTTTATATAAATCTAAATATTCTAAATTTGTTGTATTTGTATTAGTTATATTTTCTGTCATATTTACGCTTGATAATAATTTATCTACTAATGTTTTTTCTAAATTAAACATTTGCTTGGCTATATTAGTACTTATTTCCAATTGGGGAGGTATTATATTTATTCCACTTACACTCACTTTTTAATAGCCTCCTTTAGGAGTTTTACTTCATTTTCACTTAAATATCTCCACTTTCCTTCAGGTAAATTTTCTAATTTTATCGGTCCAAATCTAATTCTTTTTATACCTTTTATCTTATAATTTAAAGATTTAAATATATTTTTAATTTCGTGATATTTACCTTCGGTTAAGATTAAACTAAGTACGGTTTCTTTTTCATCTTCCTTTAAAATTTTAACTTCTTTTGGTTTATATACTATTTTTTTCTTTTTTCTTTTGTCAAAATGTTCAATTCCCTTTAGTATTTTTTCAAAATCTTCCTTTTTTACTTTCCCTTCAATTACAACTAAATATTCTTTCTCAATATTATATTTTGGATTTATTAGAGTTTGCTCAATTATATTTAAAGTTCCACCATCTTTATTTGCATACCCAACAGTATTGTTGTATTTTATAAGTCTCTTTTGAAAAACTCCTTTATTTCCATATGGAATAATTCCAATAGGCAAATCTTGAAGCTCTTTATAAAACTC
>DTZN01000129.1 GCA_012961365.1 Hydrogenothermaceae bacterium | reverse complement strand
TCATTTCCCATAAGTTTTGCACCTTTTCCTGCCATTAAATTTTGTTTCCAAACTCTATGTCCTGCTTCAAATTTAAACTTTTTTGTTATTTCATATTTCATTTATATTAACCTCCATTAAAGCTCAATTTTATAAGTATCAAAAACTGGTCCTTCGTAGCATACTCTTATATAACTATCCTTTTCTATATCTTTAATGACACAACCTATACATATTCCAAAACCACATGCCATTTTGCTTTCTAAAGAAGCATAACAAGGAACATTTATCTCTTTTGCTATTTTATCAACTGCTTTCATCATACCATGAGGTCCACAGGTAAATATAACTGTATTTTTGTTTTCTAAAGCTAAATTTTTTAAATCTTTAGTAATTAATCCTTTTTCTCCATATGAGCCATCTTCAGTGTAAATAATAGTATCTTTTTCAAAATCATTTTCCTTTATCCAATCAAGCATAGAAAGCTGCTCTTTTCTTCTAACTCCATAAAGAGCTTTAAAAGGTTTTCTCTCTTTTTTTAATTTTTTCATCAAAAACGAAAGACCTGCAAAACCTATTCCTCCCCCAACAAGTAAAAAATAATCAAATTTTTCTGTAGGAAATAAATTTCTACCTAAAGGAGCAAGTATGTTAATTTTATCTCCAACTTTTTTTTCTGTAAGAACTTTTGTTCCTTTTCCGTAAACATCGTAGTAAATCCAAATCTCGTCATCAATAACATCTGCAATAGCAAAAGCTCTTCTCATCATAGGGTCGTATTGATACTCAGGAGTAACTCTTACCATAATAAAGTGAGCTGGCTTTGCAAGTTTAGCTATTTCTCTATTTCTAAACTTTAAAAGCCAAGTAATACCAGAAATATATCTGTTTTCTGTTATTTCAACTTCGTAATCCTTTATCAATGTTTTTTCCTCTGAAAATAGATACTTTAAAGAAATATTTTATAATATTATCAAATCTATATCTTAAATAAAGGTAAAAAATGGAAAATATACCACAAGAAGCGAAAGAAAAGTTATTACAGTTTAGAAAAAAGATAGATGAAATAGATGAAACAATAGTAAAACTACTAAATGAAAGAGCAAAACTAGCAAAAGAAGTTGGATATATAAAAAAGCAATTTAATTTGCCAATATATGTTCCAAGTAGAGAGCAGGAAATATTTCAAAGATTAATGAAATTAAACGAAAAATATGGAGAGTTTCCAACTGATTTTATCAAACCAGTTTTTAGGGAAATTATATCAGCCTGTAGGTCAACAGAAGAAGATATAAAAGTTGCATACCTTGGTCCTAGAGCTACATTTACACATCAAGCAAGTTTAGAATTTTTTGGACAAGCAGTAGAACATATACCTGTATCTACCATAAAAGATGTTTTTGAAGAAATATTAAAAGGAAAGGTAGATTACGGAGTAGTTCCTGTCGAAAACACAATTGAAGGTGTTGTTAACTATACTCTTGATATGTTCATTGATTATGATTTAAAAATCACAGGAGAGGTGATACTTCAAATATCATTACACTTAATGGGAATAAATTCAAACTTAAATGAAATCCAAAGAGTTTATTCTCATAGACATGCCCTTGCAGAATGTCGAGAATGGTTGCAAAAAAATCTTCCTAATGCACAACTTATAGATACAGAAAGCACAGCAAAAGCAGCAGAAATGGCAAAAGATGATTTTGAAGCTGTTGCGATTGCAAGTAAAGCAGCAGCAGATATATATGGACTTCACATAATTGAAGAGAAAATAGATAAACACCCAAACAACTATACTAGATTTTTAGTAATAGGAAAAGAGTTCCCAAAATCAACAGGAAATGATAAAACTACATTTATTTTTTCTGTAAAAAACGAAGTAGGAGCTTTATATAAAACCTTGGAACCTCTTTATAAGAACAATATAAACATGACAAAAATAGAATCTAGACCATCTAAAAAGGAAGCTTGGGATTACATATTCTTTACAGATATAGAAGGACACATAGAAGATGAAAAGGTAAAAAAAGCTTTAAATGAGTTGAAAGCTATATCACCATTTTTTAAAATTTTAGGTTCTTATCCTAAAGCTCGATGAATTTCCTTTTTAGCACTAAAAACATACCTATAAAAATATAAACAAAATTTACAAATAAGATTATAAATGCAGGAACTACCCCTGCTTCTGCTAATGATGATATTGTAGGTACACTATACCAATAAACGAAAATTCCACCAAATATAAAAATATATTTTTCTTTCATTTTTATCCATAGAAGTCCTGTAGTGAAAATAGTAAGAACAATAGGAGCAAAAACTGTTGTTAAACTTGAAAAAAATTTACTCCAGAAATATGCAGATGGATAACCAAATTTATCAGCAATTATAGCTTTTTGCCAAAATTGGGTTATAGAAACTGGCTTTTTTACCTTTACTAAATTTTTTAAGTTGTTTATATCCAATTTAATAGGAAATTCTAATTTTTTAAATTTAGAAAAATCTAACTTTTCAATACTTGATAAAGTAACAATTTTTCCGCCTGTTAAAAGTAAAACATTATCTTTAATTTTTATTTCTTTAGCTTCAACCCTATACAAAGGAGTAAACTCTTTATCCTTCATTTGAATAAAGATAAAATCCTTTCCTTCTTTTTTGTTTAAATCTAAAAATCCAAAATAAGTGTATTTCGTTTTATCTAACTTTACCCATATATTTGATATAAAAATATGCTTTGTAGGTTCTGGAGATTGTCCTTTTAATTTTTCATAAAATTCTGTTCTTTTTTCCTTTGTATATGGAGTTATAAATTCAAGATTAAAAATTTGAAGAAAAGTTATAAAAAACCCAAATACAATAAATATATAAGAGATATATTTTATAGAAATACCATTTAAAAGAATTGCATAAATTTTTTTAGATTTTATTAAATCTGAATAAAAAATAAATATTGACAAAACAACAGCTATAGGAAATATATAATGTAAATTTTCTGGGATGTAAAAGAAAACATATCCAGCTAAATCTTTAATGTTTAAGTGTTTAAATTTACCAAATTTTTCTATAATTTTTATTAATAAAATTACAAATAAAAAAGCGGGAGTTATAATAGTAAAGTAAATAGTAAGTTTTTTTAAGATATATTTGTCTAGTATTCTCATAATACTATTTTAAATGTTTTACAAAAATATGTCGATATTAAAAGGTAATGGGTATGTTAAATAATAAAACAATACTTATAACAGGTGGAACAGGCTCTTTTGGTAAAAAGTTTACCCGCAAGATATTAAATGAATACAATCCCAAGAAAGTGATTATTTATTCCCGTGATGAGTATAAACAATATCTAATGCAAAAAGAGTTTGCAGAATATAAATCTAAACTCAGATTTTTTATTGGAGATGTAAGAGATAAAGATAGGCTTTATAGAGCATTTGATGGTGTTGATATAGTTATACATGCAGCGGCATTAAAACATGTTCCACTTATGGAGTATAACCCAATAGAAGCAGTAAAAACAAATATTGGTGGAGCCGAGAATATAATAAATGCGGCAATCGATAAAGGCATAGAAAAAGTTATTGCCTTATCTACTGATAAAGCGGTAAATCCTGTAAATCTGTATGGAGCTACAAAACTTGTTTCAGATAAACTGTTTGTTGCAGCAAATGCCTATGCAGGTGCAAAAAAAACAAGGTTTTCTGTAGTTAGGTATGGAAATGTTGCAGGAAGTAGAGGTTCTGTAATCCCATTTTTTTTTAAACTTATAAAGGAAGGAGCAAAAGAACTTCCAATTACAGACTTTAGAATGACCAGATTTTGGATAACCTTAGACGAAGGTGTTGAGCTGGTTTTTAAGGCTATAAAAGAATCAAAAGGGGGAGAGATTTATGTTTCAAAAATCCCATCATTTAAAATTACTGATTTGGCAAAAGCGATATGTCCTGAGTGTAAACTAAAAGAGATAGGTATTAGGGAAGGAGAGAAACTCCATGAAGTAATGATTACAGAAGAAGATTCAAGAACCACATATGAGTATGAAGACCATTATATAATTTATCCAAATTTTGATTGGTGGAATATTAAAGAGCATTTTAAAGATGGAGGAAAAAAAGTAAAAGAAGGATTTAGATACTCATCAGATATTAATGATAAATGGTTATCTGCCAACCAATTAAAACAGTTATTAAACAAAATAGATATAGTCTATTAGTTCAATGGATAAATTCATACCCTATGGAAAACAGCTTATAGAAGATGATGATATTCAAGCAGTATTAGAAGTATTAAAGTCAGATTTTATTACTCAAGGAAAGAAAATACCTGAGTTTGAAAAAGCTTTGGCAGAATATTGTGGTTCAAAATATGCAGTAGTTTTTAATAGTGGAACATCTGCTTTACATGGAGCCTATTTTGCCACAGGACTGGAAAAAGATGATGAATTTATCACAACGCCAATAACTTTTGTTGCAACATCAAATGCAGGTCTATATTTGAAAGCTAAACCTATTTTTGTTGATATAGAAGCAGATACAGGTAATATAGACGTATCAAAGATAGAAGAAAAAATTACTAACAAAACAAAGTTAATCTCTGTTGTCCATTATGCAGGGCATCCTGTTAATATGGAAAAGATTAAACAAATAGCAGAAAAATATAATCTAAAAGTAGTTGAAGATGCATGTCATGCCCTTGGAGCAATGTATAAAGAAGAGAAAATAGGAAGTTGCAAATACTGTGATGCAACAGTTTTTAGTTTTCATCCTGTAAAACATATAACAACAGGTGAAGGAGGAGCCGTTTTAACAAACGATGAAAAGGTGTATGAAAAACTTTTAATGTTTAGAAATCATGGAATAACAAAAGATAAAAATAAACTAATAAACACTCAAGAAGGAGACTGGTATTATGAAATGCAGATTTTAGGATTTAATTATAGAATGACAGATATTCAAGCATCTCTTGGTATATCTCAATTAAAAAAGTTAGATAGATTTATAAAAAAAAGAAGAGAAATAGCCAAAATTTACAATCAAGCTTTTAAAAATATTCCATACTTTGATATACCTATAGAAAAAGAGTATGCTTTTCATTCCTATCATCTTTATCCAATAAGATTAAAAAAAGATTATAAAGATAAAAAAGCAGATATTTTTAAAGCTTTAAGAGATAATGGTATTGGTGTTCAAGTGCATTATATACCTGTTTACTGGCAACCTTATTACCAGAAAATTGGGTATGAAAAAGGATTATGCCCAAAAGCAGAAGATTTTTACCAAAGGGAGATATCTTTACCTATTTTTCCTGCAATAACCGATAATGATGTTAACTATGTTATACAAAAAACTTTAGAGGTTTTTCAAAAAATATGAAAATTGGAGCTATTATACAAGCAAGAACATCTTCAACAAGATTACCAGGTAAGGTTTTAAAATATCTACCTTATGATAGTAATATTACTGTTTTACAACAGGTTATAAGGCGAACAAAAAAGTCTAATTTAATAGATGAAATAATTATTGCAACAACAACAGATAAAGAAGATGAACAAATTATCAAAATATCTAAAAAAGAAGATGTTAAATGGTTTAAAGGTAGTAAAGAAAATGTATTAGAAAGGTATTATTTAGCAGCTAAAGAAAACAAAATTGATATTATTGTTAGAATTACCAGTGATTGTCCTTGTATAGATTGGAATATTATTGACAAAACAGTTGCAAAGCATATAAAAGAAAATTCTGACTATACATCAAATACTATAGAAAGAACATTCCCACACGGGCTTGATGTCGAGATTATCTCTTTTAAAGCCTTAGAAAAAGCTTACTGTGAAGCCACAAGAGATTTTGAGAAGGAGCATGTATGCCCATATATACATACAACTAACAAAGATAAGTTTAAAATAGCGTATATTAAAGCTACAAAAGAATTGACTGCACCAGATATTAGAATAACCTTAGATACAGAAGAAGATTATGCTCTACTTTGTGCAGTATTTGATTATCTTTATTATGAAAAAAACTTTTTTGAAGCAAAAGATATTATAAAGCTATTTAAAGAAAAACCTTGGCTAAAACTGATTAACAAAAAAGTTTTACAAAAGAAATCCTTTAATTCTTTGGAAGAAGAATTAGAAGAAGCAAAAAAACTACTCGATTTACAAGAACTAAAAAATGTAAAAAAACTACTTGAAAAATGGAAAATATAAAGGTTTATATATTAACAGAAGGAAGCAGTAATATAGGTTTTGGACATATTACAAGATGTTTATCTTTATATCAAGCATTTGAAGAAAAAGGTATAAAACCTAAGCTTATAATAAATGGAGATGATAGCATAATAGACCTAATTAAAAACACAGATTATAAGATTATCAACTGGATAAAAAACAAAGACAAAATCTTACACGAGATACAAAATGCAGACATTGTAGTCATTGATAGTTATTTAGCAGATAAAAGCTTTTATGAAATAGTAAGTAATACTGTAAGAATACCTATTTATATAGATGATAACAAACGAATAGATTATCCAAAAGGCATTGTTGTTAACGGAAATATTCATGCTAAAGAGTTAAATTATCCAAAAAAAGATGAGGTTATATATCTACTTGGAACACAATATACTCCCCTAAGAAAAGAGTTTTGGGAAGTGCCAGAAAAAGAAATAAAGAAAAATGTGGAAAGTATAATGATAACCTTTGGGGGAGATGATATTAGAAATATGACGCCAAAGGTTTTAAAACTGTTGGTAAATAATTATCCTAATTTAAAAAAGAATGTAGTTATAGGAAAAGGATTTAAAAATATTGAGGAAATAAACTCTGTAGCTGATAAAAACACAAACTTAATTTATTATCCAGATGCAACAAAAATGAAAGATATTATGCTTAAATCCGATATTGCAATCTCTGCAGGAGGCCAAACTTTGTATGAACTTGCAAGGGTAGGTGTGCCAACAATAGCTATTGCCGTTGCTGATAATCAGTT